>NZ_JAIMIA010000182.1 GCF_019966495.1 Tateyamaria pelophila
GAGGTAAAAGATACTTGATCCGCAGGCCTGATCAGGCGATCTTCGCGTCAGATGGCAGGCCACTTGGGGAATGTCGGGTTCTATGTCGCCGCTGCGCTGGATAAACGTCGGCGCGCCCTCGAAAACACCTGCCGCTCACAGCAGAATTGGAAACCAATCTTCACGGAGCTTTTGCCCCGGCACCATGTCATGACCGGGAAACGGAGGTGATGTCGGACCGGGACGCGCCACATAGCGAGCATCGTCCCCGACCATCCGAACAGAAAAGGCACGCCGACGGGTCGCGCTTTGATTTCCCCGCGCGCCGTGCAGCGTACGGAAATGGAAAGCAACCGCATCGCCGGGCTCCATGGCGAATTCTACAATCCGCATGCCGTCGGCATCGGGGTCCGGAACCGGGATGTAGTCTCCTTCAAAGAAGGCCGCCTCGGACACCCACCGGGTGGGCACGACATCTTTGGGCCACAAATGCGATCCGGCGACGCAGCGCAGCGTGGCATCCCGCACCGGGTCAAGAGGCGACCAGAAACTGATCGTCTGCCTGCCCTCGACGAAATAGTAGGGATTGTCCTGATGCCACGGTGTGGCCATCGATGTACCCGGTTCCTTGACGAGCACGTGGTCATGAAACAGTTGTACCGATCTCGACCCCATCAAGTCTGCCGCTACAGACGCAGCAGCCGAATTCTGCAGGACATCTGAAAACTCGGGGATCCTCTGCCAATTGCAGTAATCATCGAAAAACAGCCCCGTTTCACCCTTGCGATCATTGGTCGACGCAAATGGGCCGGGTTCGGCCATATTGCGGGCAACCCCTGCACGCAGCGCGTCGACATGATCGCGAAAAAGACCACGAACTAAAACCACGCCATCGGCTTGGTAGGTATCGATGTCGCTTTGGGAAATCAGGGGATGCATATGCGCTGTCTAGACTTTCCGGCGCAGCCGGATCACCACATCGACCGATGCTATTTCCGCCCCCTCGGGCGCATCTGGCAGTTGCGCAATCACCAGTTGATCGGACGGCGCGTCCGTCAGTTTGGCGTCGTCCTCCCAAAAAAAGTGCGGGTGGTCATGCGTGTTGGTGTCGAAATAGCTCTTCGAGCCATCGACCGTGACTTCCTGCATCAGCCCGGCATCGCAAAACGCGCGCAACGTGTTGTAGACCGTCGCGAGCGACACCGCTTCACCCTGATTCTTGGCCGCCTCAAACAGGCTTTCGGCCGTGACATGACGATCCTGACCGTCGCCGATCAGCAAGGCTGCAAGCGTCACGCGCTGACGTGTCGGCCGCAAACCTGCGCCCGCCAACCATGTGCTACCGACCTCGTGCTGATCTTGTTTCATCGCATCCTCTTCCATTAAGACGTATATAAAGGCGAATATCCCGCAAATTCAATTGCAAATGAGTCGCAGCCTCACGCGGTGCGACCCTAAAGCCCCATCTGCTTCAAGGCCTTGAAGTCGACACTGCGGCTGCCATGGCCCAAAAAATTCCCAAGAGACGTGGCCGTTTCGGCTTCGGTCCAAAGTCTCGACAGATTTATGACGTTTGACCAAAAGTCCGCTCAGATATACCGGGAGCATGAGCGATAAGGCGGGTTCCTGTCAGCTTGGTTAGGAAATGACGCGTTCTTGACGGTTGCGATCTTGGTCGGGGCTCCGGTGTTCTCGAAAAGTCCCTCCAACACTTTCCGGGAAACAGTTTGTGCGCAGGCGGCTGTCGTTAAAGGCACCATCGCCAATGGCGGGAGCGCTTGTTTCGGTAAATCAGCCAAAGCGCCAGACTGCATCAGCCCAATCGCGCGCTCTTGCACCCGCAACACCTGCAGTTATACATGGGCGTCAATCCCGGCAGACCCGGACATCTGAGCAACGAATGAGGCCAATATGGCGGACTATCCCAACAGCTTTGACAAAGATGACCTGCTGAAATGCGCCCGTGGCGAGCTGTTCGGCCCCGGCAACGCGCAACTGCCCGCACCACCGATGCTGATGATGGACCGGATCACCGATATCTCCGGCGATGGTGGGCTGCATGGCAAGGGTCACGTCGTCGCAGAATTTGATATCACCCCCGACCTGTGGTTTTTCGATTGCCACTTTCCCGGAAATCCGATCATGCCCGGCTGTCTGGGTCTGGATGGGTTATGGCAGTTGACCGGTTTCAATCTGGGCTGGCGTGGCTGGCAAGGGCGCGGCTATGCGCTGGGTGTGGGCGAAGTCAAGCTGACCGGTATGGTCCGTCCAGAACGCAAGATGCTGACCTATTATGTGGATTTCACCAAAGCGATCCAGACCCGACGCCTTACGATGGGTGTTGCAGATGGCCGTGTCGAAGCGGATGGCGAAGAGATTTATCAGGTGAAGGGCATGCGCGTCGCTCTGAGCGAAACCTGATCAAGCGACACTCTACACGTTGACGTAGCGCGCGCGATCATAGAGCCTTGCTTTTGATCCAAGGGGTGCGGAGATGCCATTTGTCGACGTGAACGGGACCAGACTACACTACGTCGAGACCGGCAGCGGGCCGGAAACCATCGTGTTTTCACATGGTTTCCTGATGAACCACAAAATGTTCGCTCACCAGATTGCCGCCCTGAACGTGCGGTTCCGCGTCATCGCCTACGATCATCGCGGCCACGGCCAAAGTGCCCCCTGCCCCACGCCCTTCGGTATGTATGATCTGGTGGATGACGCGGCCGCCCTGATCCGTACCCTTGCGAATGGATCTGTTCACTTTGCCGGCATGTCCACGGGCGGATTCGTCGGAATGCGCCTCGCCCTGCGCACGCCTGACCTGATCAAGAGCCTGACCCTGATAGATACATCTGCCGACGCCGAAGACCCCGCAGCGTTGCGGCAATACAATCAACTGCTCTTTGCCGTGCGATGGATCGGGACGCGACCACTTTTGGGCAAGGTCATGCCGATCCTCATGGCGCAACCTTTCCTGACCGACCCCGCACGCGAGAAGGAGGTCAACGCTTGGCGCGCTGACTTTTCGGCACTGGACAAAAAATCTGTCTACCACTTTGGCAATGCGATCTTTTCCCGTGACTCCGTACGCGATGACCTTGCCGCTTTGGATGCACCTCCACCGACCCAGATCATCGTCGGCGCGCAAGATATCGCTACGCCCGTGGCGCGCTCCGAAACCATGCAAGCGGCGATCAAAGGCGCGCGGCTTGCGGTTGTCCCGGACGCAGGTCACAGCAGCCCGATCGAGACACCGCAAGCCGTCACCGACATAATGACACGCTTTCTGGCAGAACTGGATCAGCCTTAACCTGCGGTTCGAGATAGGCATAACGGCTTGCACGCACCGCCCCCCCTGTCCTACACGGGTCAGACCACAGACTGTAAAGGAGCGCGCGCATGCGCAGGGTTGTTGTCACTGGATTGGGCATTGTCTCATCCATCGGGAATAATGCAACGGACGTGCTGGCCAGTCTCAAGGCCGGGACCAGCGGTATCGAAGCCAGCCCGGAAATGGCCGAGCACGGCTTTCGCAGCCAGATCGCCGGTACACTCAAGATTGACGTCGCCGAACATGTCGAAAAACGCGCATTGCGGTTCATGGGGCGAGGTGCCGCCTATGGCCATATCGCGATGTCTCAGGCCATCGCGGATGCGGGCCTTGACGAAAGCGATATCGTGAACCCGCGCACCGGCCTTGTGGCCGGATCGGGCGGGCCGTCGACCTCTGCCATGCTGGCCGCCCACCAGACGGTTCTGAAATCTGGGGCAACCAAGCGGATCGGCCCCTTTGCGGTGCCAAAATGCATGTCCTCGACAATCAGCGCGAACCTTGCCACAGCGTTCAAGATCAAAGGCATCAATTATTCGATCACATCCGCCTGCTCCACCTCATTGCACTGCATCGGCAACGCGGCCGAACAGATCATGCTGGGCAAGCAGGACGTGATGTTTGCCGGTGGCGCAGAAGAACTGGACTGGACGTTGTCCTGCCTGTTCGACGCGATGGGCGCGATGTCGTCCAAGAATAACGATAACCCGACCACCGCAAGCCGCGCCTTCGACGCGGACCGCGACGGATTTGTCATTTCTGGCGGCGGCGGCATCGTGGTTCTCGAGGAGCTTGAGCACGCATTGGCACGCGGCGCCAAGATCTACGCCGAAGTCACCGGCTATGCGGCAACCTCCGATGGCCACGACATGGTGGCCCCCTCTGGCGAAGGCGGCGAACGCGCCATGCGGTTGGCTATTGAAACCCTGCCCGAGGGACGGAGCATCAGCTATATCAACGCGCACGGCACCTCGACCCCTGTCGGCGATGTTGGCGAAATCGAAGCCGTCCGCCGCGTTTTTGGCCAAGGCAGCACGCCGCCTGTCAGCTCCACCAAGTCGATGACCGGGCACGCCCAAGGGGCCGCCGGCGCATTGGAGGCAATCTTTTGCCTGTTGATGCTGGAAAACGACTTCATCGCCCCGTCGATCAACGTCACGACCCTCGATCCCGCCCTTGACCCGGCAGAAATCGCAACCGAAATGCGCGCCGATGCCGGCCTCGATTCCGTCATGACCAATTCCTTTGGTTTCGGTGGCACAAACGGATCGATGATCCTCTCCAAATTTCATGGATAAGAATTGAACATGTCAGACTTGCTCAAAGGAAAACGCGGCCTGATCATGGGCGTCGCGAATGAAAGATCGATCGCGTGGGGCATTGCCAAAGCCATGTCAGAAGCAGGGGCGGAGTTGGCGTTTACTTATCAGGGAGAAGCTTTTGGCAAACGCCTCGAACCTCTGGCGGCCAGCGTCGGCTCGGATTTCATGGTCGACGTGGACGTGACAGACGATGCGTCGCTCGATGCTGCCTTTGATGCGTTGGCTGCGCGGTGGCCCACCATCGACTTCGTGGTTCACGCCATCGCGTTTTCGGACAAGTCCGAATTGACCGGTCGGTTTTTGAACACAAGCCGTGAAAACTTCAAACACTCGCTCGATATCAGCGCCTATTCCTTCATCGAAGTGGCCCGACGCGCGCATCCCCTGATGATCGAGAATGGCGGCACCTTGCTGACCTTAACCTATGGTGGGTCCAACCGTGTTGTTCCCAATTACAACGTGATGGGCGTGGCCAAGGCCGCGCTGGAATCAGCGACCCGGTACCTCGCCAACGATCTGGGGCCGGAAGGCATCCGGGTCAATGCTGTGTCTCCCGGCCCGATGAAAACCCTCGCAGGTGCGGCCATTGGGGGCGCCCGCAAAACCTACAAACACACGGACCAGAACGCGCCTTTGCGCTCCAATGCGACCCTCGAGGCCGTGGGTGGCACCGCAGTCTATCTGTGCTCCGAGGCAGGGGCTTGCACGACCGGAGAAATCATTCGCGTTGATGGTGGGTTCCACGTTCTGGGCATGCCACAACCCGATCACCTCTAAGCGCCCAATTATTGCCATCTTGCGTTGCTAGCCGTCAGCATATGAAAACGGCTCATTTTGAACATATGCACACAAAAGAACGGATATTGGAGCGCCGTGCAAAGCGCGCGCGACGGCCCAAATGGCTCGGTCGACTTTTGTTTTCGCTAATCGGGGTGGGGATTTTTCTCGTACTGCGGATGCACCCGACACTTGTCACCGATGTGGTCGCCTACGCCCACCAACCTGACTCCAGCAGCCCGCCAGTGATCGGGCGCCCAAGTGACATCCAGGTCCGGATCATGCCGACCGACGCCGTCCCGGTCCGTCGGGGCTTGCACCAACCACAGTCCACAACCGCCCGCACTGAGCCGAACATGCATGCCACCGCTGTCAGCACAAAGTTCAAAAGCATCACGCCGGGCGGCTAAGGTCTGAGAGGTACTCGGGACGGCGGGCGGGGCGTCTTTGCCAACGGCAAAGAGCGTCCGAACGGCGTCAAGCCGGATTGATCGTCACGACTTCGAAATCGAAGGTCAGATCCTTGCCTGCAAGCGGATGATTGGCGTCCAACGTGACCTCTGCTTCATCGATCTCGACGACAGTCACCGGCATGGGCTGCCCTTCCGGCGTCTGCATCTGCAATTGCAGACCAACTTCCAGCGGAATTTCCTCAGGAATCACATCGCGGGGAACGCCCTGGCGCATCGCTGGATTGATCGGACCATACGCCTCAGTACAGGCGATTTTGACCACCTTCTTATCCCCCGCCTTCATCCCGGGCAACGCCACATCAAGCCCTGGTATGATCTGGCCGGATCCTACAACAAATTCCAACGGGTCCCGACCGTCCGAACTGTCAAAAACAGTCCCGTCCACCAAAGTTCCCGTATAGTGAAGGACCACCGGCTGACGCCGGAGGCATCATTTGTCGGAATGTAATTCCAGGTACTGCTTGATGACATCGTCT
>NZ_JAIMIA010000183.1 GCF_019966495.1 Tateyamaria pelophila
AACGCATGATCTTCTCTCCTGAATTTTGAAACCATACCGCCACAGCGGGTTTCAAAATTCAGGAGAGAAGATCAGAGAAAGATTCGCTGAAGCGGACCGGCTAGAAGCCGGTGGCTTCGATCCATTAGGTGGAAAGTTAAAGATTTCCGTGCTCCTGACGCCACTGATTTGGCCGCAATATCCGTTGCCAAAAGCAATTGGAACATCTGATGCAGGCAGTGTCTAGTTCAAGCTTGAACGCACGGGTCAGGATTTGTTGCTCAGTGGCTGGTCGCGCGCGCCCATAATTGTTGCAATGACAATCTTTCACCGGCATGCGCGGGAGTTCCAGTCGCCAAGAAAATCTTGAAGACGAACTCCCACGCGCGAGGGGCGAAGTCCGTGAGTGGTGCCCCCGGGCCCGGATTTATACGGGCCCGTCAGCCTCCGCTTTCGAATTCTTGCCGAATATTATTGAAACCCTGCCAAATACGACAGGATGGCCAGAACGTGCGCACAAGGGTTACCTCCCCTCGAATATTATCAACGCCACGTGTCTCCGTCGCACTTGCGATTTTCTGCCAGAGCACTGTAACGTTTGCGCTGAGCAAAATGAGGGAATGACTTCTTGGAGGTGGATGCGACACGATTGGTGCACCTTGTACGTTCTTTGGAAAAGGAATGTGCGGACAAGCGTGTCGTCTCGGAAGTCCTTGCAAAGAGTGAACTAAGCGGATGGGACACGACAGCGGATTCCGGAACAGTCGACTACGATTGCGAAGTGCTTTTTGTCAGAGAGGCCTGTGACGCCCTGGACGATATCACATTCGGAGCGAAGGCCGGATTAAGCTATGTCAATGCGCAGAATATCAACGGCTATATCGGCAAGTACTCTCATGATCTGCGAGCCGCCATCGAGAACACATCGAAATTCCATAACCTTCTGGGCCCCGCTGTGACCTATTCCGTCAGATCGACAGGCAATTCAGCCTGTTTCGAAATCGAGTGGAAAGACAGAAGCTATGCAAAGTATCATCGGCATATAGAATTCATGATGTTCGCTGGCCTGTCGCGGATGCGGGCGCTGACCAACACGAACTTTTTCCCCCTCGAAGTCAGGTTCGACCACAAAGTCAGTACCTCGCTGCCGGCTTTCCAGAAATTGGCCGGGTTTCCGGTTGTTTTCGGAGCGGACGCCCCTGAGATGATCCTGACCTTGTCATCCTTGGAACTTCCGATCCCCACAAATGATCAACGACTGCGCGAGCACCTGATGGAATACGGCGAACGGCTGCTGAAAGAGCAGAAAGACGGCGATGCGTCGCTGCGCTCAAAGGTGGAAAGCGTGCTGATGGCATCGTTACCCGGCAGGATCCTGAGCGCCGATGGCGTGGCGGGCAGTCTTGGTTTGAGTCCCAGAACATTCGCCCGTCGCCTCGCAACGGAGGGCCTAAGCTACCGCGACATCGTGGATCAACTTCGGCATGATCTGGCCAAGACGTTCATGAAAGACGGGATGTCGCTGTCCGAAATTGCGTACTCGCTTGGCTATGCGGATCAAGCCGCGTTTTCGACAGCATTCAAACGGTGGACAGGTGTCACGCCCGGCCGTTACAAATGAGATCGACGCCCGTGCTTTGCACAGACGCTTCGAAAACTCTGACGCCACCTTGAGGGTGCCATCGCGCAGAGTATAATCGCATTCTACCCTTTTCCGTCAGGTCCTCATGCACCCGATCTTGTATTCATTCCGCCGCTGTCCGTACGCAATGCGGGCCCGTTTGGCCTTGGCTGCGGCAGATGAACATGTCGAAGTCCGCGAAATTTTGCTCCGGGACAAACACCCCGCGTTTCTGGCGGCGTCCGGCAGCGGAACGGTTCCTTGTCTTGTGACTGCCGAAGAGACTATCGACGAAAGCCTCGACATCATGACCTGGGCACTGGCGAAAAATGATCCTGAAGGATGGCTGGCGATGCCGGACGACGGATGGGACTTGATCAAACGTGCCGATGGCCCGTTCAAAGATGCGTTGGACCGCACCAAATATGCGACGCGCTACCCCCAGAGCAATTCGGAAGAAAACAGGGAGATTGCCTCGGCGATCCTGACCGATTGGAACGCGCAGCTGGGTGACTGGATGTTTGGTCGCCCAACGATCGCGGACTTCGCCGTCCTTCCTTTTGTCCGTCAATTCGCGTTTATCGACAAAGGTTGGTTTGACGCACAGCCCTGGCCCAACGTGCAAAAGTGGCTTGAGCGCTTTGTGACGTCTGATCGGTTTCAAAGCATCATGTTCAAGCTGCCGCCATGGCAGGAAGGCGATCAACCGATCCTTCAGACCGAGACAGGGCTGGTGCGTATGACGGGTTCGGATACACAATAACCGGCTCTTTTGTCAGTGCAACGCATCTGTCCGGGTCACAATTCATCTTTCGGTTTCGTTGAACGAGTTCACAATTCTCGATCTATCGGGCGCGCCGGATTGCCGACGACAACCGACCCGGGCGCGACGTCTTTCGTGACCACGCTGCCTGCCCCGATAACGGCCCCTTCGCCGATCGTGACTCCGGCCAGAATGATCGCCCCGCCGCCGATCCAAACCCGTTTGCCAACAAACACAGGCCGGGCAATTTCCAGCCCTTGGACGTTCCGTTTGATCGGGTCCTGATGATGTTCTGCGCAGTAAATCTGAACGTTTGGGCCAAGCTGACACTGGTCACTGATCGTTACGCTGGCGCAATCCAGAATGGTACAGCCCGCGTTCAGATACACCTGATCCCCCAGCGTGATGTTGATGCCGTAAGCGCAGTGGAACGGCGCCTCGATCATGGCCGTTCTTGCATCAATCAGTTGGCGGAGCTTTGGCCCGATTGCTCCGCGGTCTTCGGGTGGCATGGTGTTGTGCTGATGGACGGCGGTTCGGGCGGTTGCGCGCAGAGCCTCAAGCTCATCATCCAGACAGGTGTACCATTCACCGGCAGCCATCTTTTGGCGTTCTGTTGTCATCCCGTCCATGCCCCACTGTAATCGTCTTGGAAATACCCGCCGCTGCATGGCGGGGTTCTTACGAGATCACCATTTCTCTGGCTCCAGCTGAAAAAGCCTGGACAGCTGCTCATAGACGGCAGGTTCACTGCGTTTGAGCGCTGCTGGTTGTTCAAAGAAAACCTCGACCGACACGGCAAAAAACTCCTCCGGTCCCTCGGCGCCATAAGCATCGATAACCGTTCTGTGCCCGGCGTGAACACTGTGCACATGTCGATCATAGGCAGAAACGAACGCCTCCGCCCATTCGGTAAATTTCTGATCCTTGTTCAGGATCGGAACACCGTCGGTATGCCCTGACAAGTCATCGATCTGGTGGGCAAACTCGTGAAACACGACGTTATGGCCATCCTCATCGTCGCTGGCCCCCTGTTTCGTATGTTGCCAGGACAAGACAACCGGCCCGCGCGACCAGCTTTCGCCCGTGCGCACCGTTTCGCGTTCGGTCAGAACATAGCCGTTTTGTCGTGTCATCCGCGATTTGAACGCACCGGGATAGATCAGGATCGTGTGCAGGTTTTCATACCATGTGTCCGTGTTCGCGATGAGCAGGCAAGCCTGCGCCGCAATCGACAGTTTCATGTCTTCGGTGACGTCCAAACCGTTGCACCCCACGAAGTCGACCTGGTTCAGAAACAGATTGATCTTGCCTTCCAGCCTGCCACGCAGTTCAGTCGGGAGCTTTCGCGTCAGTGGCACCTGATTTGCGACGATGGCGCGTTGCTGATCGGAAAGCGAGGACGTGAGCAAGCCGGCGCGCAAACGCCGCTTGGACCAATACCGAAAACCAAAGATGCCTGCCACGACAAGCGCAAGGAAAAGAACCCACATCATGCACCATTATTGTTGCACAGACATCAGGCAGACAAGGCCCGACGATGTGGTCTGGGGATTTTGGACCAGTCGTTCAGGTGAATCGCTTGACGAAAGTGACGATCCAGAATGAAGAGGCGAAAGAACCATTCGCTCGGGTTTAAAGCCAAGTTTGCAATTGAAGCGATCCACGAACATGTGACGCTGGCGCCGATCTCAAAGAAATATGGCGTTCATACCACCCAGTTCGGCACGTAGAAGCCTGCGGCGATAGCAAATATAGCGACTATAGCGACGGCTTTTTCGCGCCGCGTTTCCGCCTCCGAAGAGTGAGTGCGTCTGACGTCTATAACCTGCTGACGCTGACCCGATCCAAATCGTACTATGCGCCGAAGGGCGAAAGCTCTCAGAGCCTGTGATGCAAGGAAGCTATTGATAGGCAGTTCCTGGAAACACCACGGTACGGATCGCACCAACCTCTCGGGACATACCTGCCGGTCAGTGGAAACCTGCGTCCTGGAACAGGCGATTACCCTTTGCCATGGTTCCCGCGTCGCTGATCTTCTCCGGCAAATGCGGCTCAGGCCGCTGCCATACGAGAGACGTCACCAAATAGCGCTGCTCGTTCACTCAAACCTTCATTTGGGGAGCTTGGTGTTTCGATCGCCTTCGTGACCAATCCCCGATGTGGGCGGCAGTCAAAAATGGCCGCAGAAGGTGGCGGGCGATCAGGTGGCGGATTTCGGATGGGCTCAGCCTGTTTTGAAACCTCGCGATCATGCTGCTGCCGGTTGGTTCCGCGGCCTGGTTTTGTCCGGTTCTCCGAAGGCCGTGCGACGCTCAAGAAGGACAATCGACAAAAGGTCTTCCTCGACCGACAAAAAAAGTCGGTTTCGCTTGGAGCCTCGTGGACGCCAGACAATTGCCCCGCGGAGCATGCCGAAAAGTACACATGTGGCGGTGTGAACCATTCAGTTATCTGGCCGTAGACGCGTTTGCACTGCCCTCGCGGCTTCACATCCGTGGGTGGGAAATCTATGGTTTATTACTGTTATGTCTCCTTTTCGATACGACTTTGGCGGGAATTCCGGATGCTCCGAAAATGGCGAAATGGATTGGGCGGTCGGTTGCCTTTCCCTCCAGTAAATCCGAAATCTTCATTTTCGGCAATTGGTGATACTCATGGTCGCGCGGACTTGCTGGAACGCGCCCTCAACATATGCAAGGGCCGTCAGATCACTTGCGTCGGAGACCACATCGATCCCGGCAACGACAGCGCCGGTGCACTGCGCAGCCTTAATGCCCGGCCTGACGTTACCTGCCTGTCCGGCAACCACCAAGAAATGATGCTCAATTTTCTTGAGGCACCTGAGGAATACGGAAAACCATTGGCCGCGCGTTGGCGGTGTGCAGACGCTGGCCGGTTTTGGCATATCCGGTGCACACGAAGCGAGCGGGCCCGCTGCCATAGGGGTGGCCCGCGATGCTTTGAACGCGGCGATCGGTGCGGCAGTTTTGGATTCGTTGCGATCCTTGCAGACACATTGGCAGTCAGGGAACGTCTCGGTTGTCCATGCCGGTGCCGATACCGATACATCGATTGAAGACCAAAGCACGAAAACACTGCTCTGGGGCGTGAGAGTTTTTTAGGAAACGACGTCCAGACGCGGTTCAGGTCTTACACGGACACACGATCGCAGGCGTGTCAAAAGCTCAGGGTGGGCAGGTTGCAACCGACACAGGCGCCTTTTCTACCGGACGACTCACCGTTGCTCATGTTGAATGAAATAGAGTGACGTTTGAAACGGTCAGCCAGGCGTTCTTCCCCCAGTGTCTCAACCGTCATGATCTTTGGTTTGCAAGGGTCACGTGAGCCACAACCTGTATACCCACGTTGTGGTGGTGCAAGGTTCTCCCCCGCTAGAATCGTAATACCAAGATTGCGGACGACGCGTTAGGCCAGCCCTTTGATCCCCGTCGCTGTTGTAGCGGTCGCGAACACTCGGGCCGCACGCAGCGGATAGACAACGTCCAGCGTCAATTCTGGCAGGGTGATCGTGTCACTATTCTTCAGTTGCTCGGCAAAACTGCCCGCTTCCGCAAACATTATTGCGCAGGATAACTGTGCAAGATCAGATCCATTCGAAGGGGTAATCTCAAAACGATCCTGTACGGCTTTGCTCAGCCTTGGTTGATAAGCGTTGAACATGTCGGCAACGGGCAAAGCAGTCTCTTTTTGAAAAACCGGGCCAGCATTGCACGCAGCTGTAGCGCGACAATCTGGATGCGAGGAGCGCGTCAATCAGGATGAGAATCCTTGGTCGCGACACTTGAGACGATGCCGTCGTTTTCTATCGCGATCAAGGGTTTTGTGTTTTTGATTGTCGCGGCGCGTCAATCAGCTTGGATGTTAGCCGGTGTCGCTCTTTGAGCTGGGCGCCCAGGCCCCTTTGCTTGTTCGGCGGC
>NZ_JAIMIA010000184.1 GCF_019966495.1 Tateyamaria pelophila
CGATGTTGTCCCATTCGGTGCCCCTTTCATGGACAGGGGTAAAGTACCCCAGTGTCCGGAAACAGGGACGAAGTTCAGATTTGCCCTGACAGGGTTGCGTGACAGCTATCGCGCAATCGCCTTCGGTTGTGACCTCGTCGTGCGCGTTTTGGCTGAGGGAGACGTCCAACCCGGAAATACTTACACCGAGGGCAGCGCATGTGCGGCATAGCGGGCCTGCTTGCTTCTGGCTCAAGTGATGCTCAGGGTATTTTGGCGGCCCTAAAGAAGATGACCCGCAGCCTCGCTCATCGCGGACCGGACGCGGAAGGGTTTTGGACGGAAGGTGAGGTCGCATTGGGGCATCGGCGGCTGTCGATCCTCGATCTTTCCGAGGCTGGTGCGCAGCCGATGCGCTCGACCTGTGGGCGCTACGTAATCGCGTTCAACGGGGAAATTTACAATCACCTTGATATGCGTCACGAACTTGAAGGGATTGGCGCTGCTCCTGCCTGGCTTGGGCATTCGGACACCGAAACCTTACTTGCGGGCGTTGCGCATTGGGGGCTCGATGAGACGCTTCAACGCGCGAAAGGCATGTTTGCGCTGGCGCTCTGGGACCGCTCGGAAAAGCTGCTGTCTCTCGCGCGCGACCGCGTGGGGGAAAAGCCGCTGTACTGGGGATGGGCTGGGCAGACGCTGGTGTTCGGGTCCGAGCTCAAGGCATTGCGGTCGTATCCCGATTGCCCGCGCGAGGTGTGTCGCTCCGCCTTGGCTCAGTATTTGCGCTATTTATATGTGCCAGCCCCGCGGAGCATCCACCCTGGCCTTTATAAACTGGAACCAGGGACGATCCTCACGGTTGTTGGCGCGTACGCTGCTACGCCACCAAAAGAACCGATCCGCCCTGGCGGGCACTATGGCGGGATTGGCATCCGCCGTTATTGGGACTTGAACAGGGAGATTGATGCTGGCGCTCAGGACCGGATCATGGACGATCGCAAGGCAGTTGCGACGCTCGATGAGGTTCTCAGCATGGCAGTAGGGCGGCAGATGATTTCGGATGTGCCATTGGGCGCCTTCCTGTCCGGTGGCGTGGACAGTTCCACCATCGTTGCCTTGATGCAGGCGCAGAGTACGCGGCCGGTGCAGACCTTTACAATTGGGTTCGATGAGGCCGCGTTTGACGAGTCCCCCCATGCCGCCGCCGTTGCACGCCATTTGGGCACCGAGCATATCAAGTTGCGAGTCACCGACGCAGATGCGCGCGACGTAATACCCGATCTGCCAGAACTCTATGATGAGCCCTTTGCAGACTCGTCTCAAATCCCTACACATCTTGTCTGCCGTGCAGCGCGCCAACATGTGACAGTTGCCCTGTCAGGTGACGGGGGTGATGAGTTGTTCGGGGGCTACAATCGCTACATCCGCGGCCCCGGCTTATGGAAGCGCATCTCCAGGGCACCCAAACCCATAAGACAGATTTCGGGTCACGCTGCGCAGGCGTTGCCTGAGAGAACCTGGGACGTGATTGGCGATGCCTACAACCGTTTACGGCCCGGAAGCGCCGGGATCACAGGGCTGGGCGCAAAGGTCCACCGATTGGGTGAACGACTACGCCTGACAAACGACCTTGATGACTTATACCGAAATATGGCCAGCACGTGGATCGAACCTGAAAAAGTGATAACGGGTGATCTCAGAGAACCTGCATCTCAAATTGATGATCCACTCCCTGAGTTCGGTGCTGATGATCCCGCTATGCGGATGATGGTGCAGGACATGCGCAGTTATCTACCAGATGACATTCTGTGCAAGGTTGACCGCGCAGCAATGGGGGTCAGCCTGGAAACGCGTACGCCGTTCCTTGACCCTGACGTGATTGCACTCGCTGCACGTTTGCCAATGCAAATGAAAATCCGCGAAGGTCAAGGCAAGTGGGCCTTAAGACAGGTCCTTTATCAACATGTACCGCGAGAGATCATCGAAAGGCCCAAAGCGGGATTTGCTATTCCGATTGGTATATGGCTGCGTGGATCGCTACGGGATTGGGCCGAAGATTTGCTTTCGCGCGAACGCCTGGCTAAGGATGGCTTCTTCGAGCCAGACATTATTCGCCAGATATGGGCAGAGCACTTGTCGGGACGTAGAGACTGGGCGACACGGCTTTGGGCAGTCCTGATGTTTCAGGCGTGGTATGAGACGCAGGAGCACTCATGAATATCCTGCTGTTATCGCGTTACACCCGCTTAGGCGCGTCCAGTCGATTGCGTACGATGCAGTATCTGCCCGCTCTGGCCCGCGAAGGCTTGAAAGTTCAGGTTGCTCCTTTCTTTGATGACGCCTATTTGCAGGCGCTTTACTTGGGAAAGAGGAAACGTGGTTCTACGACCGGACATATGCTTCAGCGCATGCGCGATATGAGGATGACCCCGACCCCAGATTTGATCTGGCTGGAATATGAGGCCCTGCCTTGGGTCCCGTGGCTGATCGAACGCGCGATTCTTCCTCGAGGGGTGCCAATCGTGAGCGATTACGATGATGCGGTTTTTCACCGTTATGACAAACACAAGCTTGGAACGGTTCAGGCCTTTTTAGGTAAAAAGATCGGACGTGTGATGGCAGCCTCAGCCCTGGTGATGGCTGGGAACCCCTATCTGGGCGACCATGCGCGGCGCTCCGGTGCGACCCAGGTTGAGTTGGTTCCGACTGTTATCGATCTTGATGCCTATGAGGTTCGCGAGGATGCGGTTGATGAAATTACGCTGCGCGTTGGTTGGATCGGCACCCCGCAAACATGGCAGGAACTCGCCCATCCCATTCACGGTCTACTGGATCCCCTCCTTACAGAGCATCGGGCACTGTTTCGGGCGGTCGGCGCAAGCATGAAACCTGAAACCAGGGGAACGCTCGAAATCTTGCCCTGGATGGAAGACACCGAGGTGTCTTCCATCCAGGGCATGGATATCGGTGTCATGCCACTGCCCGACACGCCTTGGGCGCAGGGTAAATGCGGCTACAAACTGATCCAGTACATGGCCTGCGGTCTACCGGTCGTGGCATCGCCGGTGGGCGTCAATCGCGATATTGTTGAGCATGGTGTGAACGGTTTTCTGGCGGAGAGTGATGACGACTGGCACACCGCAATCGAAACTTTACTAAATGACGCCGAGCTGCGCCGCCGGATGGGAGCCGCTGGCCGCCGAAAAGTTGAGGAACGGTATTCTCTGCAAGTCTGGGGCCCGCGCGTGGCACGTATGTTGGGCAGTGTCATCAAAAGTCAGGCGCACGGCTGATGCTTTATTTTGGCCTAACCAATGGTCTGTTCCTCCTGCGTTATGCGCTGGCTCGACAAAACGGACTGCGTCGGCAGATTTATTATATTGTTCTCTTGGCGCTATTTCTATTCTCGGCATTCCGTTTTCAGGTCGGGTGCGACTGGTCGGGGTATTACTTCCAGTACCTCGCCGCCGAGAATATCGACTGGTCGGTCATCAAGGGTACAAGAGAACCAATCTGGTGGGCGATCCTGGGTTGGATCCAAAACAATGGGCTTCCCTATCCGGTCGCCAATATTGTCTCTAGTGCAGTATTTTTCATCGGTGTCCACGTACTTGCAAGGCGACAGCCGGATCCGCTGGGCTTTCTAGTGCTGCTGTTTCCGATCCTGATCATCAACATGCCAATGTCGGGGATCCGACAAGGGGCGGCCATCGGTCTGGTTTGTATTGCCTTCGCATCCTTCATTGATCGTCGTCCTGCCCATTTTGTTCTCTGGATAATTCTTGCCGCTGGATTTCACTCCAGTGCTCTTATTTTTATCCTTCTACTTCCGATCGCAACTGGTCGCTACACCAAGACACGTCTAATTATGACTGCACTTCTTTCCATTCCCGGGGCATTTTTGCTCGCCAGCGGAGACAGTGCGGAGATCGCTAGGATCCGTTATATTGATACAAACATTGAAGCCTTTGGCGCGGCTTTTCGCGTTGGCATCCTTAGTCTGTCAGCGCTTTATTTTTTCCTGTTCGTAAGAAAAAAATGGATGCGTGCCTTCCCGCAGGACTACAGCCTTGCAAGCATTGGCGCGATCGGAATGGCACTGGCTATTCTTCTGGTTCCAGTCTCCAGTGTCATCGGTGACAGGGTCGGCTACTATCTCATTCCGATTCAGGCGATGATTTTCGCCCGCTTACCCTTTTTGTCGTTCAGAGTTAACCAATCATTGCATTCCGCGCTCCCTTATCTGGGTCTGCTATTGGTCTTCTTAGTCTGGACTCAGATATCCGGGCATTTTCAGCAATGCTATGTTCCGTATAACAGTTGGCTCTTTGGGCTGCCGGGTGGCCATTTTTTGAGATAACCTAGTAAAAATCATAGTGTACGAACAACAAATGTTGTTTTGTGCGATGCGATGCGCTATCCTCATGTCATGCCCAGACTCTCAATCGACATCACACCCGAAGAACACCAGAAGCTGAAGGCCATCGCTGCGCTGAAAGGCGAGAGCATCAAGGACTACGTGCTGAAGCGGACCTTGGGCGCTGCCCCTGCCCTGGACGACATGAGCGAGGACGAAGCGGTTGCCGCTCTGGCCGACTTTCTCAGCCCTCGGATCGAGCATGCGCAGCGTGGGGAGTTTTCCACGAAGTCGATGGCCGACATCCGGCGTGAAGCACATGAGCAGGCCGGACTATAGCCGTCGCCATGCAGTCCTATGACCTCACGCTTGCCGCCGAAGAGGATTTGCGCAGCATTTGGCGCTGCACCTATAAGAAATGGGGCTTTAACGAGGCCGAGACGTATTTCGACCAGATCGAGGCGTGTTGCGAGGCCGTAGGTGACGGGCGGGCGCGCTCGAAAACGCTCTCCGAATTACCAGACGGTGTCCACATCCACCGTTGCGAGCATCACTACATCGCCTATCTGGACGAGGATCGTCCAATCATCATCGCCATCCTGCACGAGCGCATGCACTTCGTGCGGCGATTGCAAATCCGGCTGTAGTCACTTCGATGTGTATTGTTCCCACAGTAGCTCGAGCAGCTGCCCCTTAGTGATCCCAAGTCTCTCAGACTCTGCGGCTATTGCATCCCCTACCCTAGGAAAAACCTTCGGGTGCAGTTGGTAAGTTCCTGGACTGGGTTTACGCCTTGGCTTCTTTCGTGGAGTACGGTCGACAAAGCCGCGCGCCCCTCCACCGCGCCGACCGCTATCAACTTCAGCCTTCTTCACCCATTCGTTCAGCGTTTGCGGTGCACAGCCGATCTTTGCTGAGATCGACAGGGTCGCAGACCAGCGGCTTCATGCTGCCCTTGATTGTCCAAAACCATCCGTACGGCTCTTTCGCGCACCTCGGGTGAATACTTGTTCGTTGTTTTGTTCATGATGCTATCGATCATGGGGAGTACGATCTCCAACGTTATCGAGCGTTCGCCTCGCCACAAAAGGTTGTTATCGGCCGGTCGCAAATAGCCCTCCAAAATGTCGATGGACTGTCCGTCGTCAGATTTTTTGGGTGAGATCCTTCATTGAAAACCGCAACCCCTAAAGGGGAAATCAAGCAGACCTGAACAGATCCCGGATGAACACCATATCTTTGACCTCGCTCGGCTCGTTCCTCAGGCGATTGGCCTCATTGCCTGAAGATTCGAACCGGCCTCCTAAAACGCTCAGGCCCATGGGACGACCCCGTCTCTCAAGTCTAAGGTTTGCGGCAGATCGCCTCTATTGCTGGCCCATCTTGCATTTAAACGTAGATTACAGTATATATTAAAATACATATTATTGAGATATACATGGCCAAACTTCTCACACCCCACATTGCCACCATGACTGAAATGCGTGAGCCGCATAAAGTGCTTGAACGCTCCGGCGGCAATCCGGTTGCGGTTTTGAAAAATTCGGCTCTGGTAGGGTATTTTGTACCCGCCGAGGCTGTTCAGGAAACCAAAATCCATGTTGCCACACGCGACGAGGTCTTGGGAAGTCTCAAGCGTCGAGAAGGCATCAACCAGCCAGTTCTTGATTACCTCAAGGACAAATAGACGTGTTCAAACTTCTGTCTCCAGAACTTGTTGAACTCATCCATGACGAGGTTCTGAACCCTGGCGAACTTGTGGGACACGCACGCGACAAAACACTCGAAGGCGCATTGTCGCCTGTGGACAATCGCCTTGCGTATGGCTTGATTGAGGACGCGTTTGCTCTGGCGGCTTGTTATGCCGAGGCGATCGGTCAGGTCCATTG
>NZ_JAIMIA010000185.1 GCF_019966495.1 Tateyamaria pelophila
TCAGACAGAGCCGCCCGGTTCTCTGCGGTCGCCAGTCCCTCGGTCTCGAACCGGCCCATCTGCGACGTGGATGCGGCATGCGCATCGACGGCACGGCCACCGACAACCTGGCGCATCACGGGATCGAGCGCGAGACGGTCGGCGTCATTGACGTCCCCGTATCCTGCCAACCGGCCGTAGACCGATTGCCGAAACAGCCCGTCGAGCCGGTGGATCGTGTTCTTGCCACGGCGATTATCGCACAGGGCAGCAGACGCCAGATTGGACAGACCGAGCGCGTCATCAAGCTCGCGCATCACCAGAAGGCCGCCATCCGAACTGAGCTGAGCGCCCCGGAATTCCAGCCGCACGCGAGGGTCAAAATCCACACGATCTGCCCGCTGCAAGCCCGCACCCTCTGGGTGATCCATGAAACACATCCTCCGCAGCAACCAACGCCATGATATATATAGAAAATATCACGTTCAAGACAGCGAAATCAGAGATCTACTTGGGGAATGCGGGTTAAAAGGATGACTATTCATGGCTGACCTTGTCGTACTCAATTTCGACGGACCAGAAACCGCTGATTCCGTTCTTACGAAGTTGCGGTCATTGAAAAAACAAGAATTGATCGACCTGCTTGACGCCTGCGTTGTCGTGCGCGACGCGGATGGCGAAATCCATATCAAGCAATCGGTGAACCTTACGGCGATCGGAGCATCCTCCGGGTTGAGCACCGGTGCACTGATCGGGGCGCTGGCGGGCCTTTTGGTACTCAACCCACTGGCCGGAATGGCCCTGGGCGGCGCGGCCGGTGCCGCGATGGGCGCATTGGGTGGATCGATGTCGGACTTTGGAATCAACGATGGCTTCATCAAGGAACTGGGGCAAACCATCCCGGAAAATTCCTCGGCGCTGTTTCTGATGGTCGCAAAGGCAACGCCGGACAAGGTCATCGCGGAAATTGAACAATACAAGCCGCGTGTCTTGCAGACCTCATTGTCTCAAAAGCAAGAAGACAGCCTTCGAGCGATGATCGCTGAACATACGGGCGCCAGCTAATATCTGATTTGGGCGCAGCGTTAAAAAGGAGTTCGGCCATGGCCACCTCAGACGAGTTCTACGAGAAACGGGAAAAGGCGCTGGCATCTGCGCTGGTCCGCTTTGGAAGCATCGGCTTCTGGGTGCAGCTTATCTTCCTGATCATTGTTTTGATTTTGGGTCTGTACACCCTGGCGGTGACGGGGGGTGGCGCCAGGATCGCCAATATTCTGTCATTCCTCGTTTTGGGTTTGCCGATCTTCACCACATTCTGGTGTCGGCGGTATGCAAAAGTGGGGCGCGAATGGTCTGACGGGGGCAAGCCGCCGAGCATGGCCAGCCTTGGACGGATGATTTGGATCGGTGTTTGGACCGCTGCGATTGGGGCCGGTGCTTCGATACTGTCGCTCTTTGGGGCTGCGTCAGCACTGTTGCTGACGATGCTCGCAAACCCGCAGGTCGGCCTCCAGATCTCTCCGGCTACGGGGTCGACCGCAGCCTATACGGTCTCTGCCATCGACGCAGTGAGCATCATGTCCCTGCTTCTGACATTGACCGCGGAATTGATCGTTGTCGCAATCTCGCTGCGGCTGGCATTTCTAAGGGCAGCGGCGGAATAAAGCCGCACCCCAGACCCGTTTGAAACTGCTGAAATGCCCGAGCCTTGTGCTTGGGCATTTCCTGTTTGCAAGGATCACACGCGCAGCGCACCAATGCATTTCGAATGGTAAAGGCTGGCCGAATAGTACCTTACACCTCCCGACCTCCAGGAATTTGCTGTCCCCTCGCCTGACCTATGATTTCATGGCGTCGGTGGGCAGCGTCAACCGAGCCGTGACCCCCGGCGCGTTGTCTTGCAAGGTAATTGCCCCTCCGTGCAGCCGGGCCACTGCGGCAACAAGCGCCAGCCCCAACCCCGTTGAGCCGCCGGAGCGACTTGGATCAAGCGTCACAAAGGGCTGCAGAACGCGGTCCTGATCCGAATGCGGAATACCTTCGCCATGGTCAGAAACTGCCAGAATGGACTCGCTACCTTTGGTCTCGGTCAACACTTCGATGACCGAATCCACCGGCGCATATCTGAGGGCGTTCTCCAAAAGATTGGACATCGCCTGAGAGAGCAGAGCGCGGTTGCCCAAGGCCAACGCGACATCACCGTCGACGCGGATCGTGATCCCCTTGTCCGCGGCCACCGGCCCATAAAAGTCAGCGACCCCTTTGGCGACCGTCGCCAGATCAATGGCTTCAAAATCCGCCCGCCCAATGCCTGCTTCGGCCCGCGCGATTTCGGTCAGATCCGTGAAGACGCGCAGGATATAGTCGATCTCTTCGACCGCGCGATCCGAGTAATTCGTGCGTTCCTCATCCGTCAGTCCGGTCGTCGCCAACACTTCGATATGGCCACGCAAACGCGTCAGGGGGCTGCGCAGGTCATGGGACAAGCTGTCGGTCGTCATCCGCAAGTTCGACACCAGCAACTCGATCCGGCTGAGCATCTTGTTGAGCGTCAGTGCAAGACGGTCGAATTCATCACCGCCTTCGCGCATGGGCATCCTGTGCGTGAGATCACCGGACATGATCTCGGTCGCGGTGTTCGACAATTCTCCGACCCGGTTGAACACCATGCGTGTCAGCAACCACCCGATGATGAAACTGACCACGATGGCCACGATCAGAGCCGCGGCGACGGATTGCCCCAAGGCCGCAGCAAACCGTTTCTTGGCCGACGCGTCGCGGCCGACCAACAGCCGTTCACCATTGCGCAAACTGATCGAGGCGGCTGATATCGGCACGGTCTGGTCGGTATCGGTTCGGATCAGTTCGATCTCGACCCATCCGCTGCCCGGTTTGACAATGGGTGGCCATGCGCCAAGATTTCCGGCAATTGTCTGCCCGTACCGATCCGTCAAAACATAGATTGCATCGGGTTCTTCGCTGCTGCTGATGCGCCTGTCAATCGTGCGGGCCAGTCCGAGAACGCCGAGATTGGAATAGCTTTCGGCCAGTCCTTTGAGTTCCGCATCCACAACATTGCGAGTTTCGGCTTCGATGGCTCGATTTGCTGTCCAATAAACGAGGCCAAGCATCATCGCGATGGAAACAAAGCCCAGAAATGCACTGGCGATCACCAGTCTTGTGCGGGCGCTGCGAACGAAACGCATCTGCTCAATCGTCCTGCAACATGTATCCGGCACCTCTGACGGTCCGCAATAGGGGGGTCTCGTCGGCACCATCGATCTGTTTGCGCAGCTTGCTCACATGTACGTCCACGACATTCGTTTGCGGGTCAAAATGATAGCCCCACACCCCTTCCAGAAGCATCGAACGCGTGACCACCCTGTTTTTCCGACGCAAAAAGAACTCCAGGATCTGGAACTCTCTTTGGGTGAGTTCGATGGGCCGTTCTCCCCGTTTGACGGATCGCCGGATCAGGTCCATCTCAAGATCCTGGCAAGATAACTCTGAAATCGTCGCCTGCTCCTGTGGGCGGCGCAGCAAGGCTTCCAGCCGTGCCAGAAGTTCCTGTAAAGAGAATGGTTTGACCAGATAGTCATCAGCGCCGTAGCGCAGCCCCTTCACGCGTTCGTCAACCGCGCTGACAGCCGTCAGCAGCAAGACAGGCGTTTTGACCCCTGCGGCCCGCAATGACTTCAAGACCGAAAGACCGTCAAGTTCCGGCAGCATGCGGTCCAAAACGATGGCATCAAACGATCCATCGGTCGCAAGGTACAGCCCATCCCGGCCATTGTCCGCGACCTGAACGGAATAGCCTTCATCCGAAAATCCGCGTTTTACGTAATTCCGAGTTTCCTCATCGTCTTCAACGATCAAAATGCGGCGCATTCGAGTTCCTTTCCAGTACGACAACCTAGGTCGACGGAAGCGAAATGAGAAGACCAGCTAAAAGCCGATTAAACCGTCGGGCGACACTAACCCGCCCGACGGCAACGATTGGACTCCTGTTAGGACATTCGCGTCCGGCGCCCCCTCCCTAAGGGCTGTCCCGAACGATCCACCGTTTACTCCATCAAGCGATTTCGACGGCGACGAAGATCTGCTGGCCCGCGCGATTGATCAGCAAGAGCGTGGGAGCAGTTTCTTGGCTCGCAAGCGCCGCACGCATGGCGTTCGGGTCGTTCACGTCCTGGTTGCCCAGACGGACGATCACGTCACCCACCTGCACGCCAGCCGCAGCGGCCGGACCAGACGGAGACAAGGATGTCACGACGACACCTTCGACGTCCCGGCTGATACCGACTTGTTCTCTTGCGCCATCGGTCAGCTCAGCAACGGTTGCGCCGAACTTTTCAAGCGCCGCGTCTTTCTCTTCGGCCGGTGTTGCTTGCGTCAAGGCCTGGGCCGAGCGCAGTTCTCCGATCTGAACCTTTTGCGTCACTTCCTTGCCCGCCCGGTGCAGGGTGATGTCGGCCAGTGTGCCATTTTCTGTCGCGGCAACCAGTCTTGGCAATGCCCGGCTGTCCGGGACGTCTTTGCCATTGAAGGACAGGATGACATCGCCAGCTTGCAATTTGCCTTCGGACGGGCTGCCATCGACCACAGAAGAGACCAGAGCGCCGGTTGCATCATCCATACCAAGCGCCGCCGCCAGTTCTGGTGTCACATCCTGGATGGAAACACCAAGCCAGCCGCGATCAACCTGACCATCTTCTTTCAGGTCTGCGACGATCAATTCAACGATATTGGACGTCACGGCGAAACCAACCCCGACGGATCCGCCGGTGGGCGAATAAATCGCGGAGTTTACACCAATGACTTCGCCATCATCGTTGAACAGCGGACCACCGGAGTTGCCTTTGTTGATGGCCGCATCGGTTTGGATGAACTCGGCGTAAGGTCCGGCAGAGATGTTGCGGCCCTTCGCCGACACGATGCCCGACGTCACAGTCCCGCCAAGACCAAATGGGTTGCCGACCGCGACGACATCTTCGCCGACACGGATTTCATCGGAATCGCCCAGCACGACGTAAGGCAGCGCGTCTTCCGACTGAATGCGCAACAGGGCAAGGTCCGTGTTTTCGTCTACGCCGATGATTTCAGCGTCAAATTCACGATTGTCGCTCATGCGGATGGTGACTGTGTCAGCACCCTCCACCACGTGGTGGTTCGTCACGATCCAGCCGTCGGCATCCAGAATGAACCCGGATCCCAGACCTGCGCGGGGTTGTTTGTTCGCGAATTGATCCGGCGCGCCTTGGCCAAACTGGCGGAAAAGATCACCAAAGGGCGTACCTTCGGGGATTTGAAACCGCTCGGCATTGTTTCCGGCCACGTCGACTGCTTCGGCGTCCTGCTGTGCCAAAACTGTAACCACAGAAGGTGCGACCCGTTCGACCAAGTCAGCCAGAGCTTCGTCTGCATGTGCAGATATCGTTGCCGCGGTGAACAATGCGGTCGAGAGCGCTGAAGTAGTCACGACACGCCGCATTGCTGACTTTTTATTGTCTGCGTAAACCAATGGGTAATCCTCTTGTTTGCTGCTCTTTTCAGCAGAGCCGGATCACACATAGGACGCTCTCATGAGGAATAGGTTTGGCGTATCTTAAGATTTCTTAATGTTGCAGGCAGCTCGCGGCGGACCCTTAAGGAAAACCTTTGTGAGACGACACACAGGTCTTTCTTTTTCAGGAAATTGGCTGTTGATTTCAAAGGCAAACTTTGGAGAACGGCGCGGCAACTCTGCCTTTCGTGTCTCGCAGCCTTTCCATTCCGCGTGACAGCGCTGAGTTGATCGAATGTCGGTATTCTGACGCACAAACGCGTCCTGCGCATTTTCGATGCAACGAATTGACCTTTTTATCCAATATGGTTCCGCCCCTCGCTCGTCAGGATTGAGAAAGGAGACTCAGAGCAACTGTAAAGGTTAGCGAAGTTGAATGATGGGAGGCCGCAGCATTGAGTTGGCCAGACAATGATCGTGAAAAAGAAACCGCCCGCACCGCCGCGCAATATGTCCGTATGTCGACAAAGCACCAACGTTCCTCAACCGAAAACCAAGCCAACGCCATCCAAAGATACGCCGATGAGCGCGGATACCTTCGCCACAGACGCGACGATGCCGGGTACTGTAACCTGACGTCTGGAAATTTAGTTGGAGATTGCGCTGAGAGCCCCTGCCGAGGCGTGCCCCGGCAGAGG
>NZ_JAIMIA010000186.1 GCF_019966495.1 Tateyamaria pelophila
GACCATCACTGTGTCCACGTTATGCGCGTCGGCGATGGCGTCCATGATCCGGTCCCAGTGGCCCGCATAGCTCCACCGATTGAAGCGGTTGTAGACCGTTGTCGGTGGGCCGTATTCGCTGGGCAGATCGGCCCAAGGGATGCCGGTGCGCAGGACGTAGAAAATGCCGTTGATCACGCGGCGGTCATCTACCCGCTTCTTGCCGCGCGTTTTGTTAGGCAAGACAGCTTTGATGAATTCCCATTCCAGATCGCTCATGTCTGATCGCGCCACTTACATCCTCCCGCCCGTTGTTTGGACGAAATGAATCACAAACCTATGCCATTGAACAGGAATTAATGGGTGTGCTGCCTAGTTACCAACTCCTGCACCGCTGTTGCCATTCCCTTGATTGCCGCCGCTGGTAGAACGCCCATTTCCGTTGCTGTTACCACTGTTGCCATTAGTGTTGCTGGAGTTTCCGTTGCCCTTCTTGCCGCCGGTGGCAGGGTCGCCGGTGCCGCCGCGGGGGCCATTCCCTTGGTTGCCCGCGCTGCCAGAAGCCCCATTTCCGTTGCTGTTGCCACTATTGCCATTAGTGTTGCTGGAGTTTCCATTGCCGTTGCCGCTACCAGAGGTTGGTGGCGTTGGCGCGTCAGGGGTTGGTGGCGTTGGCACGTCAGGGGTTGGTGGCGTTGGCGTGTCAGGGGTCGGTGGTGTTGGCGCGTCAGGGGTTGGTGGCGTTGGCGCGTCAGGGGTCGGTGGTGTTGGCGCGTCAGGGGTTGGTGGCGTTGGCGCGTCAGGGGTCGGTGGCGTTGGCGCGGGGGACAACGAGCCCTCCGATCTTGTTGGGTTTGTCTCAGAATCTCCACGCGATGGTGGTGTTAAACGTCGGTCGCAAGATCCGACATCTGCGCGCAGGGGCTCACGTAGCGAGCTCTGCGAAAGAATGAAGGGAAATCCTCTAACGAGCATGTCTCTCTCTTCTTCGATACCGAGCGGCCGACCCACGTTCCCTTGCGGTGATGTCGCGACAAGCTCGCACCTCCCTCTGACAGTCCGACATCCGCTACTACCGCACATCCTGACATGCGGCATGGTCACGGTCAGCGTCAGGGATTTCCCCCGGCCGCCGCCCGGGCCCGGGTGAAATTTGATTGTGAAGCGCGCACGCGTAATGATCCATTCTGGAGCCACTGTCGTGATCGGTAAAACACCCCCTGCGCCACCGATGTTCAAACCGATCCGCTGTTCGGCCATGTCCCAAATCGACCGGTCCGCGCCCGACATGGATTCGAGCGTGATCCGTTCATTGCGTTCGCCTACTTCCATGAAACGCAATTCTTTCACGGTGACGCCCATGATCCCGTCCTCAAGATCGGTCGGGAAATCGAAAGGCTTCAGCAGCATGCTGAGGTTATATTCACGCAAAGGGATATGTTTTTCATCGAAATCGATCCCGAGAAGGTCGCGCGCCATGAATGAGGTCAGATCCTTTCGGTCGTCCAGCGTATTAGCCACCACCTCGATGACACCAGTGTCGGCCTCATAGGTTAGCGCCGCCTCGAACACCGGCTTCACGATACGGCGCGACAACGTGCTGTTCGCGTCGAAACCAAGCATGTCTTCCGGCCGCCCCTCGCGATAAACTGCGACCTGTACGAGATCGCATTCCTGATCATCGAGGATAACGCGGTGGCGGTCGAAAACGTCGACATGCACATGCGGCGTCGCGAAGCGGTCACGGATCGCCTTGGTGAAAGCAGCAACCGATACTGCATCCCGGCGAACGGCGCGGTCTTTTTCCACTTCAAAGCCGTTCCAGGACCGGCCCCGGCGGCGCTCATCATTGTAGCGGACCTCCTCCGCCTTACGGAACTGGTCCGGTTCATTCAGAAACACCCAAAGCGACCGGTTGTTCGCCCCCTCCAGTGTCCCGAACACTGCCCGGTCAATAACGACATTCTGCAGGGCGTTCTGGCCGGGCTCGTCGGCTAGGGCGGCAACCTGACCGGCATTCATGATAACACGCTGTTTTTCGTCATCACTCATGTCGTCTACAGCCTTGATCAGGGGCTCGACGATCTCCGACTCGGGCTTGGTCCAATCGACCGGCGGGAGGGAAGTGAACCCGGCAGCGGTGAAGTAGTCTTGCAGTCGGATGACAGGGGTTTTTCGGAGGAAGGCGGCGATGGCAGTCATGGGAGCCCTTTCTGGCCAGGAGGAGGATGGAATTGGCGCAAAGCGATACGATGCTGTTCGACATATACCGAACAAACCGCCATGTCTACTTGCGCGGCACGATTTTGTTCGGCATACCGAACAAGCTTCCTGAAACCAAGGAAAACAAGGATGATACGATGACCACGTCCCTCGGCGCCAAGATCAAGCGCCACCGCCAGGAAAAGGGATACTCCCTCGACAAGCTCGCGGACCTGACCGACTCGAGCAAGAGCTATATTTGGGAGTTGGAAAACCGCGACGCACGAAAGCCGTCCGGTGAAAAACTGACCCGGATCGCTCAGGCCCTCGAGGTCACTACCGACTATCTGCTGGACGAAAGCGAGGAACCCGGAGACGCAGTTCTGAAGGAGGCCTTCTTCCGTAAATTCAGCAAGCTCGACCCGGACGACCAGGCGAAGATCAATCAGATGATCGATATGTGGGGAAAGAAGGATTGAGCCTGCCCATGACGCCACAGGGTTGGGCAATCCGCCTTACGCAGATCCTGTCGCTGCATCAGGCGGCTCATGGGCTGCCGCGGTTTCCCATCGATGTGGCGGCGCTGGCGAAGGATTTCTCACGACAGGTTTTTCCGGACGCACCGATCACAATGGTCGGCGGGCTGGAGCTTTCTAAAGGCGTGGAAGGCATGCTGATGCCGCACCCCAACGGATCCGGCGAGTGGGGTATCCTCTACAATGAGACCATCCGCTCGCCGGGGCGGCGGAACTTCACGCTGGCCCATGAACTGGGCCATTACCTATTGCACCGCCAGACCAATCCCAACGGCCTCGAGTGTACCAACCGAAACATGGCCGACTGGGATGAGGGCCGGGACAGGATCGAAGGAGAGGCCAATACCTTTGCCTCCTATCTGCTGATGCCACTCGACGACTTCCGAGCCCAGATCAAGGACCGCCCCATCGACATCGACGTAATGACCGATCTGGCGGACCGCTATGCCGTGTCGCTCACGGCGGCGATCCTGAAATGGATGACCATCACCGACAAGCGGGCGATGATCGTGGTTGGCAAGGAGGGGTTCATCGACTGGGCATGGTCCAGCGAGCCTTTGCTGAAATCCGGCGTCTTCTACAGGGCGCGGCAAACCGTGACCGAGATGCCAGCCGCCTCCTTGGCCGCGCAGGAGGTGGACTGGGATACTGGTCGCCATGGTCACCTCCACCCGGCAGGTGTCTGGTTGGGATCTGAACCCGTCCATGAAATGACGGTGTTCTCGCCCCGCAACGACCAGATGACGATCTCGCTGCTGCTTTATCCTGACCGCGCTCCATCCCGCTGGGAGATGGCCGAGCTGGAAGAAGAACAGACCATCGATACATTCGACAAATTCATGGATGGTCGCTCAGGCTGATTCGGCTCTGTGCTTCCAATTGGCGCCCCCTACGGCCGCACAGTCATTGCGCAGAAATACGCGGCTCTACGCGCAGGTCGATGCTGTCCGCAAATTATTGAATTTCTTGTGATTTTCTGATTTTGCGATACATTCATGGCATCATTCCAATCGCGAAAAGTTGCCATGCCCAGCATCACGTCAGGCCCGGTTTCGGGTCCCAATCCCCTTTGTCCTGAGCGCATGTCAGCGGACGCGCGCCTCGAAGAAATCGCTCGCATTCTGGCAGCTGGCGTCATTCGCCTGAACGCCGAAAACGCCAGTTCTTTATCTGCCGAAGGCGGAGACAGTTTTGTGGACTTCTCGCCCCGAAAGAGCGGTGGTCGTCGTACAAAACGTATCCGCATCGGAGGAATTGATGAAACATCACAATAAGATAACCCCTACAAAACCTGGGCAAGACCGAGCGATGGATCAAACCGTCCTGGCCCGCCTGGCCGCTTTGAAGACCATGTCGGTCAAGGATCTGAAAGCCGAATGGGAAAAGCTCCTCGGTACCTCGGCACCGAACAACAGCCGGGCGTTTCTCGAACTGCGGATCGCCTATCGGCTTCAGGAACTGACCTACGGCGGACCTGACCGTGAGACCCGCCGCATGCTGGATCTGCTTGCCGACGAGGTTGAAGGCCATGCCCGGCGCAAACATCAGATCGCCGATCCCCGCAATCCTGTGGTCGGAACGAAACTCCTGCGCGAATGGGACAGCGCCGAGCATACCGTCACAGTGCTGAAGGACGGCTTTGACTGGCAGGGCCGCAAATACAAATCACTCTCGGCCGTGGCCCGCGCCATCACCGGGACGCGCTGGAATGGGTATCGCTTTTTCGGGCTGCGTGAACGCAAGCAGGAGGAAGCATGATGGACATTAACACCCGCCCCAACCGTCGTCTGCGCTGCGCCATCTACACGCGTAAGTCGACCGAAGAAGGGCTCGAGATGGAGTTCAACACCCTCGACGCGCAGCGAGAGGCCTGTGAGGCCTATATCGCCAGTCAGAAGTCCGAGGGATGGGTGGCCACCCGCGACCGCTATGACGATGGTGGATTTTCTGGCGGCAACCTCGAACGTCCCGGGCTCAAGCAGTTGCTTGCCGACATCGACGATGGTCTGGTCGACGTGGTTGTGGTTTACAAGATCGACCGCCTGTCGCGCTCGCTTATGGACTTTTCCAAGTTGGTCGAGGTCTTTGACCGCAACGGTGTCACCTTCGTGTCGGTCACGCAGTCGTTCAACACCACTACGTCGATGGGGCGGCTCACGCTGAACATCCTGCTCAGCTTCGCCCAGTTCGAACGTGAGGTCATCGGTGAGCGCATCCGCGACAAGGTGGCTGCATCACGCAAGCGCGGGATCTGGATGGGGGGCTATGTGCCCCTCGGCTACGATGTGCAGGATCGCAAACTGTTGGTGAACGACGCAGAGGCCTCATCGGTCCGACGCATCTTCGAACGGTTTGTTGAGCTCGGCTCCGCCACGGTTTTGGCACGCGAACTTCGCCGCGACGGCTTCCGCAACAAGCAGGGAACGCTGATCGACAAAGGCTACCTCTACCGGCTCCTGAACAACCGTGTTTATCGCGGTGAGGCCGTCCACAAGGGCAAGGCCTACCCCGGCGAGCATGACGCCATCATAGACGAGGCGCTCTGGGATCAAGTCCACGCAATCCTCAAGGAAAGCCCGCGCAAACGGGCCAACAACAGCCGTTCGAGGACACCCGCGCTCCTGAAAGGGTTGATCTTCAGCGACACCGGCGCGGCCATGACGCCGACCAGCACGAAAAAAGGCGCGAAGCTTTATCGCTACTATGTGTCGATGGACGTGATCCGGAACCGCGAGACAGGTGAAGAAACCGCGCCAATGCGGCTCGCCGCTGGAATGGTCGAGGATGCTGTCGTGACCGAGGTTCGGCGCATTCTACAGACGCCAGAGGTCGTGTCGCAGGTGCTCGTGGCCCTGAAGACGGAAAATGGCGCAATTTCCGAGGCCGACGCTATCGCAGCACTTCATGATTTCAATGCGCTCTGGGCGCAACTGTTCCCGACCGAGCAGGCACGGATAATCCAGCTTCTCGTCCGGCGCGTCACCGTTACCGCTGCAGGTCTTGAGGTGGACATCCGGCGTGAAGGGATCGCGGGCGTCATCCGTGAGATGGTCGCCCCGCGCAATCTCGAGGCCGCCGAATGACGAACGCCAATGACACGATCCGCGTGCTGATCCCGCTCAACGTGCGCAAGAAGAACGGGCGGCCGAAGATCATGCCGCCCGCCAATTATCTGCCCAGCGAGGACCAGACGCAGGACCCGCATGTCCTCCGCGCCATCGGCCGAGCATGGGGCTGGCGGCGGCGCTTTGAGGCAGGCGAGTTCAGCACGATCCAGGAGCTGGCCGAAGCCGTTGGGCTGGCGGAACGCCATGTCAGCCGCCAGTTGCGGCTGGCGTATCTCGCGCCAGATGTGCTGCGGCGGCTGGTTTATAAACGGGAAGTCGCGGCCGTGACGGTCATGCA
>NZ_JAIMIA010000187.1 GCF_019966495.1 Tateyamaria pelophila
CTTGTCGTCCATAATCTATTCTCCTTTGATCGAAAAATAGCGCTATGAACTGTCTCAGAAAACCGTGCCCCAACCCAGATGAAGGACATGCTGACATATTACCCGGTAGACCGCACACATTATTGACATGTATCAGTGATGTAACAACCGGTGAGTCGCTACATTAAGTGAGGTCAATCAAGATCTGCCAAAGGAATAACAGTACGATTGACGAGCTCGAATAAAGGAAAACACCAATGAAGACACGAATTGTGCTGATATCAGCAATCTTGGCAGCTGCATCACTCGCTGGATGCGTCGAAGACGCGGGATATACAAACCCAACACCCTCCAGCGGTCTAACGCCAGGCTCCAATGAGCAAGCCTATTTTGACGATGGCTGTGTTGCCGGTACGAGTGATGCCAAGGCGAGCATGAGCAGCGTTTATGAGCGGTATTCAGACCAGTATGACACGCGCTTTGAACCCTATTTCCGGCAGGGCTATGAAGCATGCTGGGCTGCAAACCGCTAACGTTCGGGGGTACTGTAAGCCAAATCCAATACCGATCCTTTGATTGGTATTGGAGACATGCTGGGGGATATGATGCATTGAAACGCATCTGTTACCGTCGCAAGAATGGTGTATGCGCACGTATCTATACCTTTGCGATGGTACTTTTGGTTTTCGTATGCCGGGATTTCTGAAAGCTGCGTGACCAATCCAAAACAAAAAAGGAATATCGAAATGGGAAAAACAATAATTACGCTGATTATCGGATTGGTTATCGGTGGCGTAGGCGCACTTGTCTTTGGCGGCGGTGCTTTGATGGGTGTCGGTGCGGGAGCGGGTATTGCGACGGGCCTATCAGCCGGGATCTGCTCGACGGTGACGGCGGCAGAAGAGCTTGGCATCATGACCGCAGAGCAAGTCGACGAAGTGCTGACCAAGGCGGCGCTGGGTGCAACTGGGCAGGCCAGTTTGACGGATGATCAGAAGATCGTCGGCTCCAAGACGCAGTGTGACGCGTTCATGGCTCAACTTCGCGAAAGCAAATAGCCTGCGAAGGTAACAAAACATAGGCCACAAGGTCTAAATTTGTCCGGGTATGTCGAGTGTCAGGACGGAAGCGTAGATTGCCCGACAAACGACCATTACCAAAAAAATACTAAACGGAGGACACGCTGATGCGCACGATACTGAATACAATCATTTTGGCGCCCATAGTTGGCGTTCTTCTCGCCACCGCAGCGTTTGCCGAATGGGCCTACAGCGGGCCGCCATATCCAAATGCCACCATCCAGACAAACGACATGTCCCTTGAGGTGCAGTGCGACAGGATCCGGTTCGCTCCCAACGAGTATGAGGAATCCCAGGATATTGTGCGAAAGAACGGCCTTACCTTTCGATTTCTGGTAAACGGATCCCAGGAGGTCGCTTCTTTCCAGCTGGGACGCGAAAACTCGTTTGTCCAGATCGTTGACAACTATCCTGTCGAGATCCAGTTCAGCGACGAGGCTGACTATGCGTTCGTCCTCGACCAGATTGCGGCAAACGCCTACTTGCTGCTGTCGATGGTTGATCAGGACGTCAGCTACGCCATTTTTGATCTCAAGGGATCGGGTGCCGCCATCCGCTCGCTGAGGGCCGGATGCCGTGAATTGGCCCAAAGCTCCGCGCCCATGGAAGCACCAGAAGGCGTGGTCTATTGTGGTGGTGGCGGGATCAAGCGACAAATCGAGTACGTCATCCTCGACAACCCCAGCGATCAATGGGACGCACGCGTTACAATTAATGGCGAAACTCAACGAGCGATGACATCGTACAGCTACTTCGGGAACGCCGAAACACCCAAGGACTTCGTTGTCGCCCTTTTGGCTGAGGATGCGCCTGAACTTCTGATATTCCGGAATAGGAATGAAAACTGGCTGGAGCTCGGCGATTACCGGTACGATCAATGCAACTGATAAGAAAAACGAACGTCTCATGCCAAGAATAGCTTGGGTTTCGCCGGTTCTTTTGGCGACCGGGGTTGCACTGTGGCTTGGATACGCCTTTCAGGGCTCTTATGTCGATGCCGACGGGGGCTTGCGCGAACCATTCTACCTGCTGGCACTTGGATGGTTTTTTGTGATCGCGAGCGGAGCCGTTTTGGCGCTCGTGGTCGGCGGAGTGATGTTCAAGCGGATCAGGAGGTGAAAATGACAAGTCGGATTTCAGTGAGCATGTTCCCCGCCGTGACGATACGAGAAAGGCTCATCAGATGGCGGAACACACGTTCGCTCGCAGCCGTATGCGCCTTGGCGTCGAGCCTCGTGGTTGCCGGATGTATAGAGACGCCGGTTGAGGTTGCGGTCAGCGAACCGGATCCCGAACTTGTCTTTGTGCGTGGCTACCGGAGTCCGTCGGATGAGTGCCAGCTTGTTGGTGAAAGCGCGTTCACCATCGATTTTCTTGATGACGCGTCCGATCTTGTCGCCTGTCCGACGGGTAGTTCTGCGATGGAGACACTTATGGCTGAAACGGATTCACGGATCGTCACCCAAACGAACAGCTTCACATTTTTCAGCTTGCCCTACCGCTGAACGCAGCACGATCAGGATCAACTGCTATTGTGGCAAGAGGGCCATCACAGAGGGTGAAGACCAGCCTTTGCCGCCATGCAAGCATCACTCGAGCACCCCAGCCTTCGGTAAGCCCGATACTGTTCTTACTGCCACAGGAGAAGTTCCATGACAAAGAGCGTGTATCTGGTTTGCGGTCTGCTAGCGGCCTTGCTTGTCAGCCCAAACGGTGGGGCAGCCCAAAATGCAGAGGTTACAGACACCGCATCTGTGCAGACACCCAGTCATGCTCCAGAGAAAGCCCTCACCCGGCTGTCAGCTCTTGCGCCGCCTCCTCAGCTTTCTGAACGGGCCCTTGGTATCCATACCGTCTCTTGTTTGCCAGGAACGGCTCCGGGATTTCTCGAAGTCGAAGGTGAGAGCTATTACTGTGGTGTCTTTACCGTGCCACAGAATTGGGGGGACATGGACGGAGATAACCTCGATCTCGGGTTTCTGGTGGCCAGGGCGAACGGCGAGACCCCGCGATCAGACCCTCTGATCTTTTTGACGGGTGGTCCTGGCGCATCAGCGATCTTTGCGGCAAATTTCGACAAATATCAGAATGTGCGGACTGAACGCGACATCATCTTTTTCGACATTCGCGGTGTCGGGGTAAGTCAGCGTCTGGGCTTTGAAGAATGCCTCGTGTTGGCCCTCGAAAATACTGCACCAGCCGACCAGATTACCGCCTTACAGGCTGCTGCCGTAAGGTTCTTGGCAATCGCCAATGGCGGGGACACTCCTTCGCCTCCAGATCTTGCGGACCTGGACCTGCCTCTTCTCAACGCCACGTGCTGGGAGCAATTTACCTCAAGGGGGATCGACCCCAACCAGTTCACAACAGCTTCCAGTGCTCGTGACACGATCGAACTGATCACGGCCTTGGGCCATGATGCTTTCAATATCGAAGGTGCATCCTACGGCACGCGTCTTGCGATGACGATTATGGACAACATGGCCGACTACGGGGATGCGCCGGAGCTTAGATCGGTCATTTTGGATTCCACGTTTCCGCCCTCTGTCTATCTGCTCAGAACCATCGTGCGATCTGATCATGACTTCATGCTTCAGTTGTTGACTGAGTGCCAAGCGGATGCGGTCTGCGACGGAGCTTATCCCAATCTCGCTGCACGTCTCGCAGCGTTGCTGAGCAGGTTCGAGCAAACGCCGCTCACTGTGAACGGTGAGATGGTCACAATCGATGATGTTGTTGTTCAGCTCACCAATGTCACGAACACAAGGGCTGGAGTGATCCCCAGAATGATAGCTGAATTAGAGGGCGGCGTATTGGATACCTATCTCGGCTTGCGCGCTGGAGAGATCGGAACCGACCCGGCGGAACCTTTGCCGTCAGCTGCTTTGGATTTAAGTGACCCGGTGCAGGCTTTTATAGCCGACGCGTCGGCCCTTCTTGACGATACTGCGGCCACCGAATTCCGCGTCTACATGAACATTGGACTGATCCAGGAAGCGCCGCTCCCGACGCTGGAGGCTATCATTAAGGAAGGCTATCCCGGTGCAACCGGCGACCAGATGATGGAGATGCTGGAAGGGCTGACCCTTGAGGACGTCTCTGCCTCTCCTTATGTTGCGCAACAAGTGGCAATTGTGGCGTCCGCGCAAGGCACTCCAGAGATCAAGCTGGCCAATATGCGCAGAAGCATCACCGGCGGCATTCCTCATTTTCTTTACAGCTCGGTTCACTGCGCTGACGATATTCTGCATGAACGTTTTGAGGATGCGGTGAACAGCTACAACGATTTGCGCTTTCCACAGCTCGTGGATTTGGACATGTCACGCCTGCAGGCAAGACGCTGTGAAGGTTGGCCAATCACTGCGGCACCCATCGAGGTCAAAGACCCGGTCACCAGCAAGGTTCCGACGTTGATTTTACAGGGGGCCTACGATTTCTCCACGCCAGTTTACATGGGGCGACGCGCAGACCGGGAGCTGGAAAGTAGCATCTTCGTTCTCATTCCCCAGCAAGGTCATGGAACTTGGAATAATGCACAAGGCTGCATCGGGCAGATTGCAAGCGACTTTGTACAAAATCCAGATGCAGAAATAGACCTCAGCTGCATAGAAGCCCGCCAACCAAAGTGGGCGTTGCCTTGAGAGAGTCAGCTGTGAACGAAAATTGCGTGCGCCTGCATGGCAGCAGGCTTCTCTATTATTTTTTCCACGTGACGATGCTTTCTGGGATCAACCTAAGGTGCCTGTGAAAGGGAAGCTGTGCCGCCGGTTCACGCATGACCGTGTTAGCAATAAAATCTGAAAAAAGCGGCTCATCCAGTTCGTCCACACCGACCCTAATCAGACCAAAACCCCAATCAATTTCGTCTTCGAAACCGGAAGTCGCGCACAGGCCGTGCATCGGATGCCCGTATCATGACCTAGAGTGTCCAACTAGCTTGATTTAGGTGCAAAGCAGCGGCAAGATGCAGAAGAAGGCATCCACTTGGGGGGAATGTCGGTTAATAGGGGGAAAAGAAGAATGAAATTTATCTTAAGTCTAGGGCTGGCTGTCGCGGTATTGTGGATTATTCAGCCGCAGGAAGCTCGTGCCGCAAACTGCGGAATCGATTTTCAACATGCCTATGAAAAAGGTGTTCGCGATGGACGTGCAGATGGAGCACATTTGTATGAGTATAATCCGATGAGCCATGGGCGGAAGGTTGCCATGAAATGGGGTGAGCGCGGAACCTGTTATCGTCAGGGATACGATATAGGCTATCAAAATGCTGCTGCTGACGCGCAGAAAAGACCCTCGCGCCCATCACATGACAACGCACCCACTGCTGGCTCTAACGAGCGGGCATATTATGACGACGGATGCCACGAGGGCACCGGTGATGCTCAAATGAACATGAGCATGGCGTATCAAAGGCACTCGGATATGTATGACAGCAGGTTCGAGCCATACTTCAAGCAGGGTTATGATCATTGCTGGGAAATGTTCAGGTAAATATTGTCGGCGGGTGCAGATGGGCTGCCGCGAAGAAACCCTGACGGCAGCTCTTTGCAAATAACTGCTATTGAGATTTAGCAACCAAACGTCCGCGTTCGGCGGCAGTTTCAACTGGTCGACGCAACACTTTCATCTTTTTGGAAGGATGGAGTGTGAAGCATGAATGAGCTGATGCCGTAGATTTATAAGGCCTGAACGGGCGCTTACGATGTATGTCGATTTACTGTAGCGCGACAATCTGGATGCGAGGAGCGCGTCAATCAGGATGAGAATCCTTGGTCGCGACACTTGAGACGATGCCGTCGTTTTCTATCGCGATCAAGGGTTTTGTGTTTTTGATTGTCGCGGCGCGTCAATCAGCTTGGATGTTAGCCGGTGTCGCTCTTTGAGCTGGGCGCCCAGGCCCCTTTGCTTGTTCGGCGGC
>NZ_JAIMIA010000188.1 GCF_019966495.1 Tateyamaria pelophila
GCCGCCGAACAAGCAAAGGGGCCTGGGCGCCCAGCTCAAAGAGCGACACCGGCTAACATCCAAGCTGATTGACGCGCCGCGACAATCAAAAACACAAAACCCTTGATCGCGATAGAAAACGACGGCATCGTCTCAAGTGTCGCGACCAAGGATTCTCATCCTGATTGACGCGCTCCTCGCATCCAGATTGTCGCGCTACACACAGGGGGCGCAGCGAATGACGGCAGGTGCCGATGTGCAGAAGAACCGGATCGAGGTTGATGTCTGGGCATGGGGACGGGGCCTGCAAAGCTGGCTCATTGATCATGTGGTGATCGAGGGCGGCCCTGGCGATCCGGCATGCTGGCAGAGTCTCAGCGACCTGCTGGGGCGGACATGGGCCCATCCCAGTGGCCAGCACTTGACCATCGCGAAGCTGGCCATCGACACCGGCTATGAGACCAGCGCGGTTTATGCATGGGCACGTCAGGTCGGCTTTGGCCAGGTGGCACCGGTCAAAGGGCTCGAAGGGTTCAACCGCGCCAGCCCGGTCACCGGGCCGACCTTCGTGGATGCCACGATCGGTGGCAAGCGTCTGCGGCGCGGTGCTCGGCTGTGGTCGGTGGCAACCTCGACCTTCAAGGCGGAGACTTATCGCTTCCTGCGACAGGACCGGCCAACGCATGAATAAATCACGGCGGGTGCTTCGTTTCCGGCAGGAACGGTACATCTGCCGTCATGGGCAGACAGCGAATGGCTCAAGCAGCTGACGGCGGAACAGCTGGTCACGGTCAAGAACAAACGCGGATTTGCAAAGCTTGAATGGCAGAAGCTGCGCGAGCGCAACGAGGCGCTGGACTGCCGGGTCTATGCGCGGGCGGCGGCGTGGATCGCCGGGGCAGATCGCTGGTCGGACGCGCGGTGGGAAGACTTGGCGGCGCAGTTTGCGGTTGCGGAGACCGCAACCACCTCTCCGGCATCTGGTCCGCAACCTGTCCGCAGGGCACAGGTCCACCGTGTTGCGCGATCGAGCTATATGGGGTGACGCACGGCGGAGGCCGCAGGTCTCAATGCAGGCAGCATTTCTTGAACTTCTTGCCGCTACCACAGGGACAAGGGTCGTTTCGGCCGACCTGGGGAGTGCTGTGTTCAAACGGCTGGTCAAACATGCTCGAAAAGGGAGTGTCGGTTCTTGGAGGCTTTGGCTTCGGGTTCAGATATTCATCCGAAAAACAATGCCATCTGGACAGTTCTCCGATCGTATCTGAAATCAGTTCGGCATTGCGACTTGACTTGAACCATTTTGGGGTTCCGGTTTTGATTGATGTTTGCAGTTCCTTTTCAAAAAAGTCGAAGGAACTGTCCATGGGGGAAATTCGCTGATCTTCATATACCTGAGCGACAAGCGGCTTGAGATCTGAAACCCCCAGAGCCGCTATGGCAAATGCCCATGAACTCCAGATTTCCTCTGGGGTATCCATGTCGTTTTCGTCATAGAACTTCTGCAGGTAGTCGATGATTTGAGGTTTCTGGCTAGGGTCGGTCAGGGTTGAAATGACCAGCGCATCGAACATCTGCCCACGTATGAAGCTGTCGGCGGCAGTATCATCAATCGCGGCGAAAATTGGCAACAGATCGCCATCAAAGACGCCAGCGATGACTCTGCCTGCCGTCTCCGTAATACCATCGCCAATGAGCGCTTCCACCAATTCGGGGTCATGTCGCAACAGGATCGTTAAGGGGCGGTACGCAGTCTGTTCGCGCCATTCAGCAAGCAGATGGAAAATGAAGAGAAATGCGGACAAGTCTTCATCAGACGCTGTCTCGACGTCGGCCTCGAGTAGCCGCTCGATACAGGCCAGAAACTCTGGGATCATGTCTGATCGCATTTGCCCAGCGGCCTGAAGGGCTTCCAGGGGCAGAGGTCCACGCTTTGCAAATGCCGTCATGATGTCTTGCGGGGTCATGTTTGCCTCCTCGGCTCCGAGCGGGTTGGGACTTAGATTATCTCAGAAAAGGTAATGGGACCAGTGGATTACCGCAACGAAATGGAAATTACCAATGACGACGCTGGCCGAACTGAAGATCAGTCGCGAAGCCCTCGCGTCACAACGCTCCTGGTTTGCAGATCGGCACATCAAAGCTGATGCCTTGGAGCCGATGTGGGAGAAGCACGCGGAAATCCATCGGGGCTCGCAGTGACAATGTATTGGGCCGCTCATAGAAGCCGGATATACGTCAGCAATCGTGATCCTGAACCAGACCAACCAAAACCGTTGCAAAAAGGCGGGGTCCATATACGTCCACAAATGACAGTGCCATCAAAACCGAACCACCAGACGTGTCCCCAGAAATACGCTTTGTTCTGAGGAAAGGCTTGGGTTGATAACTTGCAAATCTACTCCGAGATTGATGTTTGGAGTTATCGCCCAATTGTAGAAAAATTCGATTCCGCTCTCGTCCGTAACCTTCAGCTGCGGCGCAACCGCATCAATGAGATGTGGACTGATAGCATCGTAATACACCCCGACGCCCCAATTGTCGTCTGTGCGGCCGGGAAGTATCATCCCGCGTCCGCTGATGCCCGCAAGCGCCGACCAGTACAACCGCGTCGGATTTCCGTCCGATACTCCAATCTGCCCGAATACCCCCATTCCTTCTTTGGATTTTCCCCCGCGCTGGAAGAGTGTTTGGTCGAAAGTATACGCAAAGTAATAGCGTTCTGACTTAGTATTTGGAGTCCCTGCTGGAAGCTCTGGCAATTCTAGCTCCGGATCCTCAAGATTTGTTCCATCAAATGTACTGTAAAGCACAGTAAACCCCTGATGGCCCGGAAGCCCACCGATGTTGACTGGAATGTCTACGTTTGCCCTGAGCGTAACACCTTCGGAAAACGCATCTTCCAATCCAGATCGGTTAACAACGTCCTGAGGATCATAAATCCATAGCCCGTAGTTCGCGGCATCAGTTTTATAGCTCATTATCGCGCCGAGCAGGTAAGGCGGCACCAGACCGCTGGGCGGGGCCACGAAAGTAATGTTCCAGAACCCGTCGATGCCTGCCCCCCCCATAAACGGTTTTGAGGCGGCAAGGTCGATCATGTTTATCTTACCAACCAGCAACGAGAGCTCTTCATTCACCTTCTGGCCGAAGTAAAAACTGGAAATGTCGTAAGCATCTGATCCATCGATACCTGGAAAATAAAGGGCGCTGTTGACGGGAGCAATGACACCACCGACCCCATTCAGGCTTTGACCAAAATTATACTCGCCCTTGATGGTAAATGAAGACCCCTTCCAGAAGCCAAGTTTGGCAAGGTCCGTGCGGACTTGTAGATCCAGTTTCCCACTGTACTCCCATCCGTTGTCTCCACCACCAGACATCTGCCCTTGATAAAATTGGGACAGGCGGGATTCGATTGTGAAGCCCTTATCCTGCAACTCTGTGCGCGCACCGCCCCAATCACCTGTCAGTGTCGCCCGGTCGCGCCAAGAGTCCGTTTCGGTAACGGTTTTCTGTTGCTCCGTCTGCTGGGCCATTGACACGCTTGCGGCAGAAACGAAAAAGCCTGCCAAAAAGTAAGGTCGTATCTCGAGTGTGTTCATGTCAATTCCCAGAAAGGCGGTGGCGCGGATTAATTTGCGCCACCGCGGCCGTTCAAACTACGGCGTTTTCCAACCCCATATCATCGGGGCAAAGGATTGCCCGCGACAACATACCACCGGACAGAACCCGCGCGTCAAAGCCATGTTGCAACAGCATCCGAGTCACGTAATATGCCCTTTGCCCAGATCTGCAAATGACATGGATTTGCTTGTCCTTTGGCAGTTCTTCCAACCGACCACGCAGTTGACCGATCGGAATATTGATCGAACCTACTACGGATTCTAATTCAAGTTCCACAGGCTCGCGAACGTCAAGCAGCACTCCTTCGGGCCGGCTGTCCCAATGCACGATTGGCATGTCGCCATCTTGTATATCGCGCCCGACCATTCCGGCAAAGTTCAGAGGATCCTTGGCGCTGCCGAATTGTGGCGCGTAGCAAAGTTCGCTTTCCGCCAGATCATCGATCGTGGCGCCCATCTGGATTGCCATCGCCAGAGAGCTGATCCGCTTGTCCACGCTGGGCGCATCATGGCTCAGCGCCTGACCGCCCAGAACCCTACCGTCGGATTTGCGATAAATCACCTTGAACCCGATCATCCGGGCACCGGGATAGTAGCCTGCATGCGAGTTCGGATAAAGGTAGGTCTTTTCGTAGTCTGTATCGCCCATGCGTTTGAGGGTCTTTTAACTGATCCCTGTCCATGCGACGGCCGCGTCGAAAAGTCCGCAGATCGACGTGCCTTGGGTGCCCCGGAAACGTGAGTCGCGCCCGGCGATGACATCCGCTGCAATCCGGCCATGGCGGTTCGCCGGTCCGGCGAGCGCGATCAGGCTCCACTCGTCGGTCATGAAATCGCGTACTTCAATGGCGTCCCCTACCGCAAAGATATCGGGATCACTTGTGCGCATCTGGTCATCCGTGCGGATACCACCGCGCTCTCCTATTTCGAGATCGGCGGTTTTCGCGAGATCCGTATCGGGTTTCACACCGAGTGCTACGATCACCACATCGGCGGGGTAGGCTTTGCCAGACTGGGTATCGACTTCGAGCGATCCGTTTTCAAGTTGGCGGAACCCGGCGACTCCATCCCCCAAGGCAAGTTTCATGCCATTCAATTCCAGATGGCCACCAACCAATCGGGCAAATTCCGGGTCGAGTGGGCCCATGACCTGATCTGACATTTCAACCAACGTCACCTCAAAACCGCGGTGAACAAGGTTTTCAGCCGTTTCCAGTCCGATAAAACCGCCTCCGACAACGACAGCGCGCAGTTTAGGGCGCATCATCTGAATACCCGAGTATGAATTCATACCCGTCAAATAAGCTGTGCCGCGCTCAATCCATTCACGTATCATGCGCGCGTCTGGCACTGTTCGAACTTCAAAAATCCCCGGCAAATCGATGCCCGGCAGAGGTGGGCGGATCGATTTCGCTCCCGGAGACAGCACAAGTTTATCGTATGGTTCTTTTACGATATCGCCGGTAACAACATCGCGAAGATCAATCGTCTTTGCCTTCGGATCGATAGAAACGGCTTCGCAATTGGTACGCACGTCTATGGCGAATTGTTCGCGGAACGTGCGTTCGCTGGCGACGAGTAGTTTGGCTTCCTCTTCGATCACACCACCGATGTGATACGGCAGCCCGCAGTTTGCATAGGATACGTAGGGCCCGCGCTCGACCATAAGGATTTCGGCGTTCTCATCGAGCCGACGCAGTCGCGCAGCGCAGGAGGCTCCGCCTGCAACTCCGCCCACAATGACAATTTTCATAGTCTTCTCCTTGGTGATTTTTGGTTGTCCAAATCAGACTGACCATCGTGTTTTGGTGCGTTTTTGATCCATTGTGCTACTCTTCACAGAGCGCCTCGATGATTTCGGTATATTCTGCTATCTCGTTTCGTGCAGACGCATCGGGTCGTTTCTTGAACCTTGCAAGCGAAACACAGGAAGGAGCGTAGTCGTCGCAAAGGTCGCGGAATTGGTGATCCGTTGTAAATAGTTTCCGGACCACGCTTGCTTTCTCCGGAAAGCACGCGCTGGCAAGGGTCAAGCCGTTCTGCAAAGGTACGATATTGACCAAGGCTTTCGCTTTCAATGAGTGCTCAGTTGGCATAGCGGCGTTCAGATCATTCCATGCTCCACCCGTGGCTTACGATCAGCGATTGACCGGTCAGCGCGTTCGATCCGAAGCTGGCTAGGCAGCGGACTCATAAAACTCGATCCACAGCCTGACCGATGCCAGTTTGATCATCGACAGAAAATTGCGTGATGTCTTCTCGTATCGGGTTGCGATACGGCGGAACGAGGCTTTCAGCCTGCCAAAGAAACGCTCGAT
>NZ_JAIMIA010000189.1 GCF_019966495.1 Tateyamaria pelophila
GAGGGGATGAGCCTCCCCAAGCCCTCAGGCAAATACATGCGCGGCGGGCGCGGTGTCACTTTTGCCGGTTGGAAACCGGCGCTGCGGGAAAGCCAGGATGATATTGGCGAGGCCTGGGACGATGCCGCCGCGCGGGTGGGTGATCTCCTGCACAACAGCGGCTGGCTGGCCGGGGCCATGGAGCAATGCGTCGCCAACACCGTGGGCACGGGTCTCCAGCTGAAGGTGCTGCCGGAAAACGAGACTTTTGGGATGACGGCAGCCCAAGCATCTGACTGGGCGAAAACGGTGGAGCGCCGGTTCGAGCTTTGGGCGCGCAACGCGCAGGAATGCGACATTCAGGGCCTGCGCACCTTTGGCCAAATGCAGGCGGCGGCGTTTCGCTCCTGGCTGGTGACGGGGGAAATCCTCGCGGAACTGCCCTGGCGCAAGCGGCCGTGGAACCGCTATGGCACGAAGGTGCGACTGCTGCCGCCGCAGCGGCTATCGCGCAAGACGGAAAGCATGCAGCGCCTGATCAACGGGGTCTATACCGACCGCGACGGCATGCCCGTGGGGTACCGCGCGATCCGCAAGGATCTCTTCAAGCATGACGTCGAATACGATGTGCGCGCGCGGGACAGGGCAGGGCGGCCGCGCGTCATTCATATCTTTGAAGGCGCGCCTGGCACACATCGGGGCATCTCTCCGCTGGTTCCAGCGCTGCAGGTGGCGCGCCAGTTTGACCAGTTGGCGGACGCCACGCTTATGGCGGCGATCGTGCAGACGCTGTTTGCGGTGACGATTACCTCCGACGAGCCGACGGAACAGGTGCTGCAGGGCCTGCTGACGCCGCAGGAACAGGCGCAGATGCTGGCGCAAGGCATCTCGCCGATGGAGGCCTATATCGAAATGGTGGCGGGCTATTATGACGGCAGCACGCTGGATGTGGGGATCAATGGGCGGCTGGCGCATCTGTTTCCGGGGCAAGAGCTGAAGTTCCACACCAGTAATCACCCATCCTCGGATTACGCGGCCTTTGCGATGCATCTGCTGCGCGAACTCGCGCGGTGCCTTGGGCTGACCTATGAAAGTGCGACCGGCGACAATGTGGGGGCCACCTATTCCTCGCTGCAGGCGGCGACGACCGAGATCTTTGCCATCACGAAAGCCCGGCGTCGCAACATCATGGCGCCGTTTTGCCAGCCGATCTACGAGGCCTGGCTTGAGGAGGAGATTGAAGCTGGAACCCTGCCATTTCCAGGTGGGATTGCGGGGTTTCTCGCCAACCGCACGGCAGCGTGTCGCGCGGACTGGCGTGGGGACCCACGACCACAGGCCGATGATCTGAAAAAAGCCAAGGCGCACGAGGTCTGGAAACGCCTTGGTGTCATGTCGGACGCGATGATCTGCACCGATCTGGGGGCGGATGTGGACGATGTCTACCAGCAACTGGCGCAGGAAAAGGCGCTCCGGGCCGAGTACGGGCTGCCCGAGCCGCAGATGATGGGAGCGCAGGGCGGAGGTCCTGCCGCTGCTGACGACACAAGCGATGAGGCGGAGACATGACCATCCTCATTGATGAGGCAGATCCCTGCGCCGCCGCAGCCAGCTTGCGGCAGGTCTATGTCGCGCTGGTTGCCGGGTCAGGGGCGCTGGAAGTGCGCTTCCGGGCAGGGTCGAACGGCGTGGAACGGTCGGTGACCTATCACCGGGCCTATCCCGACAGATTGCTGACCGTCATTCGCGGCCTTGAAGAGCAATGCGCCCAGCAACAGGGCCGGGGCCCGCGGCGCTTTGCGCTTGGAACAGGAGGGGTGAGATGACGGAACCGCCTGATGTCGAACACTCTGCGGTGGCGCATGCGGGGCCGACGCTCGTGCAAATTGCGGGCCGGGTTCTAAACCGGCCGCTGCTGCTGCATCCCGACAAGGCTGATCTGATCCTGCATGTGTTGCAGGGTCGGATTGGTATTGAGCCGTTGGCGGCTCCGGACCCGCAATCAAACCGCTTTGTTGGCAGTCACCGCCGGGACAACGGCAGCGTCAGCTCACTGCGCGTTGCAAACGGCGTTGCCATCCTGCCCATCGTGGGCAGCCTGGTGAACCGCGGTGCCTGGATCGGGGCCAATTCGGGGCTGGTCTCCTACGAGGGCATTGCCGCGCAGCTGCGCGAGGCGCAAGCCGACCCGGAGGTGCATGCGATCCTCTTGGATATCGACAGTCCCGGCGGAGAGGCCACGGGCATGTTCGCCACTGCCAACCTCGTTCGCGCTGTGAACGAGGTGAAGCCGGTTGTGGCCTTCGTGAATGATGTCGCGGCGTCTGCGGCCTATGGCATCGCCAGTGCGGCATCGGAAATCATCGTGTCGCCCACCTCGATGGTCGGCTCCATCGGCGTTGTGCTGACGCATCTCGATCGCTCGGGGGAACTGGAAGATCGCGGCGTGAAGCCGACATTGATCCATGCCGGGGCGCACAAGGTCGATGGCAACCCATTCGGGCCGCTGCCCGACGCGGTGCGCGCCGATCTGCAGGCCGAGGTCCTAAAAATCTACGACCAGTTTGCCGGTCTCGTGGCGGAGGGGCGTGCTGGCCGGATCAGCGCCGCCGCGATCCGAGCCACAGAAGCACGCACCTATCTTGGCGCGGATGCGATTGCCCAAGGTCTCGCCGATCGCATGGCGAGCCTGGACGAGGTTATCGCCGCGCTCTCGCAACCGCCCTCCGGGGCAAACCCCCAGAGAAAGGGAGGACCCATGACCAGACCCATCCAGAACGAGGCGCCCGCCAGTGACGTCTCTGCAATTAGCCCAGCCGACCTGCAAGCAGCTGTCGATGCGGCTCGTAGCGACGCCCATGCGGCTGGTGTCACCGCTGGCAAAGCCGAGGCCACGTCCCGCATCAAGTCCATCCTGACAGCGCCGGACGCGGAAGGTCGGGAGGCGCAGGCGCTGGTTCTGGCCCTCGAGACTGAGATGACGGCTGTGGACGCGGCGAAAGTTATGACGGCGTCGCCCAAGGCCACGGCACCCACGACGATCGCCGACCGTGCCGCGCAAGAAACCGAACTCGGGGCCGAAACCCCAGCTGATCAACGCAACCGTGCCGAGCGCAGTGTGGCCGGGTGGTCGAAAGCCATCACGCACGCAAATGCGCGCTTCGGCTGAAGAGGAGACCGGAACCATGACTGTTCACACAGAAGGCCGCCATCCTGGTGAATTCCTGATGACCGAGGCCAATGGCCAGCGCTCGCGAGAAAATATCACTATCGCCAGTGGCGCGGGCATCATCGCCCCGGGCACGGTGCTGGGCAAAATCACCGCCAGCGGCAAATATATCGCCAGCGCCGTCGGGGCCGCGGACGGCAGCCAGACGGCGGTCGCCATTGCGCTCTATGGCTGTGATGCCACCGCAAGTGATGTTGCGGTTGCCGGCATCACTCGGGACGCCGAGGTCAACGGCAAGATCCTGACCTATCATCCTGACCGCGACCAGACCGCTGAACAGGTCGCGGCCCAAGCTGATCTCGCGGGTGTCGGCATCATCGTGCGGTAAGCGCGCGTGACCTTTGCAGTGCGCTAACGCCGCGCCCCGAATTCCTCACATTTGAAATCTGATCCCCCGTGCTCTTTGGCATTGGGCCGATCCCGCGTGGCCAGTCACTGGCGCGCCAATGCAAAAAGGACACCCCATGTCGATCCTCAACATCTTCAGTCAGGATGCTTTCAGCGTCATGCGCCTCACGGATGCGCTTCGTGAGATCAAATACACCCCGTCGCGCATTGGCCAGATGGGGCTGTTCCAGACCACCAGCATCGACACGCTGGATATCGCGATCGAGAAGGACAAGGAGCAAAACCGCATGCTGGTCTCGGCCAGCCCCCGCGGAGGCCCGGGCCAGACCTTCGATAAATCGAAACGCGCCATGCGGATGCTCAAGGTGCCGCACTTCCAGGTCGATGATGCGATCTACGCCGATGAGGTCCAGCAGGTGCGCGCCTTTGGCCAGGAAGTGGCTGTCGAGCGGCTGCAGCAGAAGATCGCGGATCGCGCGGCCGAAGCCAGCCAGTTCTTCGCGCTAACCGAGGAATACCACCGGCTGAACATCCTCAAGACCGGCCAGCTTCTGGACGCTGACGGCTCGGTGCTTTTTGACTATTTCACCGAGTTTGGCGAAAACCAGCAGTCCGTGGTCGACTTTGACCTCGACAATGCCAGCGCCGCAGACGGGGCGCTGCGCAAGAAATGCGCGGGTGTCATCCGCCAGATGGCCGGGATCCTCGACGGTCTGCCCTACACGAGCATCATGGCTCTTTGCGGCGACGCGTTTTTTGATGACCTGATTGGCCACAAGGAGGTCCGCGAGACCTACAAGGGCTATGCCGATGCCGCCTCACTGCGCAATGCCTACATCAATTCCGGCAATTCCGGCATCTACGGCGCCTTCGAGTTTGGTGGCATCACCTGGATGAACTACCGCGGTGGCCAGAATGTCGGCATCGACACCGACAAGTGCCACCTCGTGCCCTCGGGCGTGCCCGGGCTCTTCCGCACCGTCTATGCCCCGGCCGATTACATCGAGACGGTCAACACGCCCGGCCAGCGCCTCTATGGCAAGCAATGGGAAATGCAGAACGGCAAGGGTGTGAACCTCGAGTTCCAGATGAACGCCCTGCAATACTGCACCCGCCCGCGCGTGCTGATCCCGGGCAAGCGGACGTGAGGGTGAGCGCTTGCACAAACATGCTGACCTGCAGCAAGCTCTTGTCGCGATTGACTTATTAAACCTTGACATGGACTTGTAACAAATTTCCGGACCAGATCGCGCATTCTTCTCATTTCGAGAAAATAAATCACAAAAACAGCAGCTTAAGATATGCCTAATTTTTGTGCGTTTGATAAAACACTCAAGATATTGGTGCGTTAGCTGCAAATCCTGCGCTTTCTCCACAGAGTTCTCCACAGATTCTGTGGGCGCAATAGAGCTTGCATTGGCGTGGAATTTGGAAATGGGCTTTGACACCGGTAAGGGGCAATCATGAGCGTATTCGAATATTTGGACGTTCGGGTTTCGGCAGCGCTCGCCAGCGTCTTTGCGGAACCCGCGCATCTCCACCCACGGTTGTCCGCGCAATACGCTGAGCGCGCAGTGGACCCGGACCGCGCCGAGGTCACGGTTCATGGTATCTTTTCCGCTGGGCCAGGCCAGGACGACCTGCGGGGTCAGGCACGGGGTGGTCAGATGTCGGGCACAACCAAGCTTGGCTCAACCGCCGCCGAATTCTGGATCGCCAGGGCGCAGGTGGATGCTCTGACGACGATGCCCGCCAAGGGCGACATGATCACACTCACCAGCCGGGCCGGGAGCCCGATCTATGCAATCAGTGGCGTCCATCACACGGATATGGGCGATCTCAACCTTATTCTGGTCCGTGAGGACGACGTCTCATGAGCCTGACCCGTCTTGTCATGCGTTTGTCTGCTGCCCGCGCTCTGCGGGATCGCACCTTGGCGGGCGCGCGGGTCTTCGACAGCGCTGTGGACCCGATCGACCAGACAATTGCTGAAACCCGCCAGCCCCTGATCGTGTGTGAATCCCGGAGACAAAATGACCACAGAAACGGTCTGATGATCTGACCGTCGCGGAGTAAAATTCCGCAATCTGACACCTGAAGCCAATGAGTGGAGGGTGGGGAGATGTATTCTGTGGATTTATACAACCGTGTCCGTCGGGCGTGCCATGTTGATGGTATGAGCAAAAGTGCAGCTGGCCGTCTTTTTGGGATCGACCGCAAAACGGTGGCAAAGATCCTGCTGCACTCGGTGCCCCCAGGGTATAGGCGCACTGCTTTACCTGTCCGCCCGAAGGGTGATACCGCCTGTTTCGAAAGTGTCGCCGACCGACATGTCGTCGAAGTATTTGCCGTACATATTCCAAGACC
>NZ_JAIMIA010000018.1 GCF_019966495.1 Tateyamaria pelophila
GCCACATACGTGCAAATCCGTTCCCGAAGGTCCAAAGAATATGGTTTGCCCATGATCCACCTCCCAACGGAAGTGAATCAGACAAAAAGCTTCCTGTGAATCCCTTTCGATTCAGATCAAACACAAAACGCTTTAGAGAAAGAAATCGCTCGCCACAAGGCTCGTCGTTGCGATCAGATTCATTTGCATGTCGCGGGTTCCATCGCCGTCAACGTCGATTTGAACTATGGCCCCAAAGTTTGTTGTGAAATAGCGCACAGAGCCATCGCCGCCGCCCGAAAATCCGCCTGTGCCGTTGAAGTCCAATTCACCGGCGACCAGGTCGACAAGGTCGAACTTGTCGACGCCACTGACAAAGTCGTGGACAACATCGGCCCCTGCTCCCGGGGTGGAGTCGCTGACAGCGTCAAAGATAAACCTGTCTTCACCCGCCCCGCCGAACAAGCGATCCCGACCTGAGCCGCCGTCCAGCGTGTCATCGCCCGCACCGCCGCGCAACGTATCATCGCCTGCGTCGCCCATCAGGAAATCGTTGTCGGTATCACCGAAAATGTTGTCATTGTTGGCACCGCCCGAAACGACATCGTCGCCCGCGCCGCCAAACAGGAAATCGTTGCCCGCGTCGCCTTCCAACGTGTCGTTGCCAGAGTCGCCGTTCACGGTGTCGTTGTTGCTGCCTCCCTGAATGTCATCATCGCCGCTGCCGCCGAACAGCTTGTCGTCGCCGGCACCACCCGCGATCCGGTCATCACCAGAGTCGCCGCGCACGGTGTCGTTGTTGCCTCCACCAAGTATGAAATCTTCTCCGGTCCCACCCAGGATGGAGTCGTCACCCATGCCACCGTTCAACGTGTCATCACCAGCGCCACCAAAAATCAGGTCTTCTTCGGTTCCGCCGTCAAAATCGTCAGCACCGCTTCCACCGCGCAGGGTGTCAGCGCCTTCTTCGCCAAACACTGTGCCCGTTACGCTGCCGAAGCGTCCATCATAGCGACCGTCGCCGATACCCATCTCGACCCCACCAATAATTTCACCCGTGTTGCGGATGAGCGCGTTTATTTCCGCAGCAATCGCTAGCTCCGCACCGGTGATCAAGCCGCTGTTTGTCAGGTTAAGTGTTCCGAAAACGCTCACGCCTTCGCTGGATACCGACGAAATCACTCCGCTGCTGTTCATCGTCAGATCGAAGCTGGCAAGGACGCCTGATTCGTCTTGGGTCGTAATTGTACCTGTATTCTGAACCTGAACCGGCAAGGCAGAGTCAATCCTCAGGCCATTTCGACTGCCACCAAAGATGTCACCGCTGTTGATAACTTGCGCAGGGCTGGAGCCGCTAGCGATCCAGACGCCTTCTTGTGCGCCCGTGATCGTCCCGGAATTCGAAAAGAAAATATCGGAACCCGCGTTGGCGTCCCTGCCCAAACGCACCCCGTGCGTTCCTGTTGTCTGGATTGTGCCAGCATTGATAAAACTGATGGTCGAAGCGTTGATAAGCACCGCTTCGTTCCCGTTCGACCCGAGGTAACCGGTGGCACCGATGACGACCTCAACATTGTTGGCGTCATTAATACTGATCGCTCCGAAATTGGTCCCGATGACAGTGCCAAAAATCCCTATTTCGACGCTGGCGCCAGCGTCCGTTGTTATCGCGCGACCATCCACGGCCAGAAATCCAGTGGGTGAAATAATCAGCTCATCGCCACTTGCCAGTGTCTGTGTCGTCGTGATGGTTCCGGTGATCGTGCGAAATGCCATTGAAATATCCTTCTAATATTCATCTCTAATGCCCGTTGACGTTACATCACACGCCCATCGCGCGTCCCTCAAAAAAAGCGTGATTGGGGTGGAAGTTGTGATCCATTCAGCTGCCGGTTGGGCTGGACACAACCGTCGGTACAGCCAAAGCGCGCCTTGACAGCCATTCCGAGATGTTCTTGCCCGTTTTGTCCAAGCTTAGGTCATGCAAGTGTCGACTGTGCGCTGCGTCGCCAATTGCCAAAACGACCGACCTGCACCGCAGCAAAGCGAGAGTCGGTAAAAGCCCGCTCGGGACTGTTCGTGACGCGTCTATCGGTGCGTTTGTCACACAACATGGCGCGGCGCAGGCGATTAAGACTTCCTGCGCAGATCAGGCGTGCGACAACACGAAGGCAGGCGTAGGGCGTTTTGGCACTGGTCAGGGCCACAGAGGAGTCCTAAAACCGCCCTGACGAAGGAGGCGGAAATGACCCGTATCGACCCACAACCCGGAATTATGGATATCGCGCTGTATCAGGGCGGAACCAGTCATGTGGCCGGCATCGAAAACGTCGTCAAACTGTCGTCGAACGAGAACCCGCTGGGCCCGAGCGAAAAGGCGATCGAGGCGTATCGCCGTGCGGCCTTTGACCTGAACCGCTATCCGTCTTCGGATCACAGAGCATTGCGTCAGGCCATCGGCAAAGTGCATGGCCTTGACCCTGAGCGGGTGATTTGTGGCGCGGGATCGGATGAGATCATTGCCTTTCTGTGTCAGGCCTATGCCGGACCCGGGCGCGAGGTTATCCACACTGTCCACGGCTTCGGGATGTACCGGATCAGCGCGCTGGCGGCCGGGGCCACACCGATTGAAGTGCTCGAACAGGAGCGGGTCACGGATGTGGATGCGATCCTCGCGGCGGTGACCGACCGGACCTGCCTCGTTTTCATGGCAAACCCCAACAACCCCACCGGCACGATGATTGCCGCATCGGAAGTGGCGCGATTGGCTGACGGGCTGCCGGATCAGGCACTTTTGGTTCTCGACGGGGCTTATGCCGAATATGTCGAAGGCTATGATGGCGGCGCGTCTCTGGTCGAAGCCCGCACGAATGTGGTGATGACGCGGACATTCTCCAAACTTTATGGTTTGGGCGGTTTGCGGGTCGGATGGGGCTATGGCCCGACAGAGGTGATCGAGGTGCTGAACCGTGTGCGCGGGCCATTCAACGTGACCCAGCCTGCATTGGCAGCTGCCGAGGCGGCCGTTCTGGATGAAGATTATGCATCCCATTGCCGGGTTGAGAATGCCCGCTGGCGGACATGGATGGCGGATGCTCTGGCGGAGATCGGCGTGCCGTCGGATGTGTCGCTGGGGAATTTCATTCTGGCACGGTTCGCCGATAAAGCCGAAGCGGAGGCCTGTGATGCATATTTGCAGTCACAAGGGCTGATCGTGCGGCGCGTGGCAGGCTATAACCTGCCGTCGGCTCTGCGGATTACTGTCGGCGACGAAAGCGCATGCCGCCGTGTTGTTCACGCGGTCCGCCAATTCAAAGGCGGCGCGCGGGCATGAGTGTGATGTACGAGCGTGTGGCCCTGATTGGGTTGGGCCTGATTGCATCTTCGATGTTCTGGGCGATGAAACGGGCTGGTGTTGCGGGCGAAGTTACTGGCTATGCCCGCAGTGAAGCCACGCGCGACACGGCCCGTCGGATCGGCCTGTGCGATCGTGTCTGCGATACTGTGGCCGAGGCGGTAGAGGGCGCTGACCTTGTCGTGCTATGCGTGCCCGTCGGCGTAATGGGGGCCGTGGCGGCTGAAATGGCCGCACATCTGGCACCCGGCGCAACGGTGACCGATGTCGGCTCGGTCAAGCGGCGCGTGATCGACGCGGTGGGCCCGCATCTGCCCAATGGTGTGCACTTTGTACCGGGCCATCCGATGGCTGGAACGGAGCACTCCGGCCCGGAATCCGGCTTTGCAGAGCTGTTTGACAATCGTTGGACCCTTCTGGTCCCGATTGAAGGCGGCGATCCTGAAGCCGTGAGCCGACTGCGTGCCTACTGGGAAGCGTTGGGTGCAAATGTCGAGGAAATGGAGCCCGAGCACCATGACTTGGTCTGTGCCGTGACCAGCCATGCGCCGCACCTCATCGCCTATACGATGGTGGGCGTGGCGGATGATTTGCGCCGGGTAACGGATAGCGAAGTGATCAAGTTTTCCGCCGCGGGATTTCGTGACTTTACCCGCATTGCAGCCAGTGATCCGACCATGTGGCGCGATGTGTTCCTGACCAACAAGGATGCCACGCTGGAAGTGCTGGGCCGCTTCACCGAAGAGCTCTTTGCACTCCAGCGCGCAATCCGGACGGGTGATGGGGATCATTTGTACGACTATTTCACGCGGACGCGCGCCATTCGGCGCGGTATTATCGAGGCAGGCCAGGACACTGACGCGCCGGACTTTGGACGTGGAGCCAAGCGGTGAAGGCGTTGGCGCTTGTTATTGTGCTGATCGCGGGTTTTGCATCAGCGGCGCCAGACACCTCAAAACGACCGATCGGGCGTGAAGGCCCTGGTGCCACCGCAGTTCAAACGTCAATCGAACCTGTGTCGCGCGTTGCTCCCACGGATGTGAAGCTGGTCGCCGCGACGACGAAAGAGATCAACGCGATCTGGCGGCCCATCTTGCGCCCGCGAGCAATTGAGCAAAAGGCCATGGCGCAGCGCAATGCGCGCCGCAAGGGGCAGGTCTGCGGTGATCCTGATCTGCAGGGCGATGCGGTCGGACCCGTTCCGGGGCGTATCAAAGGCTGTGGCATCGAAGAGGCCGTTCGATTGCGCTCGGTGTCGGGCGTGACCTTGAGTCAAGCTTCACTGATGGATTGCAAGACTGCCAACGCGCTGAAAACGTGGACTGAAAAGAGCGCAAAACCGGCGTTGAAGTCGACGGGCGGCGGGCTGGCGGGATACCAGGTGGCGGCCCATTATGCGTGTCGCACGCGCAACAACCAAAAGAGGGCGCGGATTTCGGAGCACGGCAAAGGCCGCGCGATCGACATCTCCGGCTTTGTGTTGAAAGACGGAACCCGTTTGACCGTCCTCAAAGACTGGAATTCACGGCACGGCGGGGCCTTGAAGTCCATGCACAAGGGCGCATGTGGTCCGTTTGGTACGGTTCTTGGGCCGAGGTCGGACCGTTTTCATCGCGATCATTTTCATTTTGATACAGCGCGTTATCGCAGCGGACCCTACTGCCGCTGAACGCGGGTGGGGGCTCTGCCCCCGGCGCTTCGCGCCGCCCCCGGGATTTTTCAGAACAGAGAAGCAGGCGGATTCAGCGCAGGATGAACCGGGGTGCCGGGACCAGTGGAATGAACCCAAGTGCGATCATGCCTTGATTGACATTGAGTGTCACGTCGAGCGCATCGGGATTTCCGGAGGCGCGTGCGAGTGCACGTAGAATGCCTTCGGCCTGGCGGCGCAACCCGGAGGGCAGCCTGCCGGACGCTTCGGCCAGATCGAGGATCGCGCGCCAGTTCTGCGCCTGAAGGGCCACTTCGCCATCGGCGATTCCGTTTTCGTCCACGCTCAGATCGGCCGCCAGGTTGAGGTGCAGATCACCCCAGCGGGCTTCTGCGAGATGCAGGTCGATCTGGCGGGGTTGCGGGCGGCGCCTATCGAGGGCCCGTCGGTCCCATTCGGTGTCAAAGGTTACGGTGGCCTGCATTTGCAGGCTGTCGAAAGCGGAGGGGAAACTCTCCGGCAGGCGCAGGGCGCGCCGTGTGGTATCTCCGGGGGCGAATGTGTTCGCACTTGCGACAAGGTCATAGGTTGCCCCACTGGTCTGCGTCATGGTCAGCGTGAGATCGCTGGCTTGGGAAATGACCCCGTTCTGGCCTGCCAAGGACCAATCCTCGGACGTCCAGCCAAGTGCACTGAGCTCCAGCGCCGGGCCCGGGTGAAGGTTCAGGGCCATTACGCCGTTTTGCATTGTCAACAAATTCCTTCCGAGCGGTGAGGCCAGAAGGATCGGGTTTTCGTCAAGCGTAACCTCGACGTTGCCGGGCCACCATGCGGCAGCCGATATATCCAGCCGATCGGTCGTTATGGCGACGCCGGCCCGTGGATCTGCCAGCGCCAGATCGGTCAGCCCGGCGCGCAAGGTCAGGGGGAATCCGCCACCTTCAATGTCGGACACTTCGGCCTGCCATCCTTCGGCGGCGCGGGCGTCAAGCCATGTCGAAACGCTGGACTGCAATCCTGTGGAGGCCACAAACCACCAGCCACACCACGCCCCTGCAGCCAGTGCGATCACCCACATCAATTTGCGCATTTATGGCCCTTTCGCTTGCCTGCGAAATCGGGTCTATCGCACCGACGATACAAAGGACCAGTGACAATGACGATGTGGGTGTTCGGATATGGCAGTTTGCTCTGGAATCCGGGCTTTGATGTAGCCGAAGAAGTCATGGCGACCTTGCCCGGCTATGCACGCTCGTTTTGCATGCGCTCGATCCATCATCGGGGATCAGAAGAAAAGCCCGGGCTGGTGCTGGCGTTGGACGAGGTGCGCGAGGCGCAGTGCCACGGGGTTGCCCTGCGCGTGGCGCCGGGGACGGAGGACGCAACACTGACCTACTTGCGCGAGCGCGAGCTGATTTCCTCGGCCTATCTGGAAAAGGTGCTTGAGGTGACGCTGGCGGGCGGGCAGGTGGTCACGGCAGTGACCTATGTGATCGACGCCGATCATGTGCAGTATTGCGGTGGCTTGCCACTCGAGGAGCAGGCTCGGATCATCGCGAATGCCCATGGCGGGCGTGGCCCGAACAGTGAATATCTTTATAACACGGCCGAGCACCTGCATGCTTTGGGGGTTGCGGATGCAGATCTTGACTGGTTAGCATGCCGCGTTGCAGCATTATTGGCATAAATCCTTGGCACTTCTGGCAAAATACCGATAGATTGCGCAAGGAGCAGAACAAAAAGGGGTCAGGAGCCAGCCCATGGCGCAGACCACAGTAGAGGCCCAGCCGCACTTTTCACAGCCTGTGCGGCAAATCGTTTTGATGTTGATCGTTCTGGGCCTGTCCGGCTTTGGCGTTGTGTTGGCGTTGCCAAGGGTCTTGCCCGTCTTTGAGGCGAACCCGTACCTAAACGGCTTTATCCTGTTCGTGTTCGCGATCGGTGTGGTTGCCTGCTTTTGGATGGTGTTTCAACTGATCCAGTCGGTGCGCTGGATCGAACGCTTTGCGGGCGATGGGCCTGCCACTTCTGGCAAGGCTCCTCGGCTGTTGGCGTCGCTGGCATCGCTGTTGCGATCGCGGGGCTCGCGGATGCAACTGAACGCGACGTCCACCCGGTCCATCCTCGATTCCGTTGCAACGCGGATCGACGAGGCGCGCGAAATCACGCGTTACATCGTCAACTTGCTGATTTTTCTGGGCCTTTTGGGCACGTTCTATGGGCTTGCGACGACTGTGCCTGCTCTGGTCGATACGATCCGCGGCCTCGCGCCACAGGACGGCGAGGCAGGGGTGGAAGTGTTCTCCCGCTTGATGAGCGGTCTCGAAGAGCAGTTGGGTGGCATGGGCGTCGCCTTTGCCTCGTCGCTGTTGGGCCTTGCCGGATCGCTGATCGTGGGCTTGCTTGAGCTCTTTGCGGGGCATGGCCAAAACCGGTTTTATCGCGAGCTGGAAGAATGGCTCAGCTCCATCACGCGGGTGGGCTTTGCCGCCGAAGGCGAAGGCACATCGGATCAATCGGCGATGGCGGGCGTCATCGATCATCTGGCCGAACAGATGGAGAGCCTGCAAACCATGTTCATCCAAACGGACATCAGCCGATCGATGGTGGATGAAAAGTTGGGGAAACTGGCCGACTCAATCGACCGTATGACGACACAAATGGAGGGACAAAGCAGCGGCGTGGATGCCCTTGACCGGATCGTGGAAGGGCAGGAGCGTCTGATCGAGGCAATCGAAAAGCAGGGAACGGGCGATGGCATTGACGCCGAAAGCCGGATGCGCCTGCGGTCGATCGACGTTCAGATGTTGCGGATCCTCGAAGAAATAAGCGCGGGCCGCCAAGAAACCATGGCTGAACTGCGCACGGACATTTCCGCGCTGGCCACAGCCCTCAGCCAGCCGCGCGGCCAAAACCGCAAGCCTATTCTGGGTGGGTTCCGGAGCAAACAGGGCCAGAACGAAGGGGATAGCTGAGCATGGCGCTGTCGCGTCGCACAGGGCAAAGGTTTCAGGCGTCCATCTGGCCGGGCTTTGTCGATGCGATGACCGGTTTGCTGTTGGTGCTGATGTTCGTGCTGACCATTTTCATGGTGGTGCAGTTCGTACTGCGTGAAACTATCACCGGACAGGAATCCGAATTGAATCAGTTGGCAGGCGAAGTTGCCGCGCTGGCGCAAGCGTTGGGCATGGAAGAAAGTCGTGCGAATCAACTCGATGCCCGTCTGTCCGCACTCAACAGCACCTTGAACGACGCTCAGGAGCAAGTGGAAAGCCAGGCGGCCCAGATCATGGCGCTGAGAGTTGAACGGGATGCGCAAATAGAAGCGCTTGCGGCAGCAGATACGCGCATCACCAGTTTCGAAGCCCAAGTGGCTGCGTTGATCGCCCAGCGTGATGGCGCGTTGGAAACCGTCGCGGATCTGCAAGAAGAACAGGGTCGTCTTTTTTCGGAGCAGGAGGCGTTGAACCTCGCACTGTCGCAAGTCCGAACTGAGGTGGATGCACAAGCCGAAGCGGCGCGACTGGCCGCTGCCCGCACCGAAGCCTTGCAGGCATTGATCGCAGATTTGCGCGCGCGAAACACCGAAACAACAGATCAGGCGGCGGCACTTCAGGCCGATCTCGAGGCCGCACGCGAGGCGCTGAGCGCAGAAGAGATGGCACGCCTGGCCGAAGCGGCAGCGGCAGAATCCTTGCGCGAACGGCTCCAGAACGCTGATGCAGAACTGACGGCGATGACTTTGGCACTTGAGGCGCAGAGGCAGGACGCCGAAGACACGCTGACCCTGCTGGCCGCCGCACGTGCCGCAGAGCAAGACCTGGATGCGCAATTGGCTGCCGCGCTTCTGGCGGTTGGCACCGCTGATGGAAATACCGCAGCGGTACAGACGCAACTGGCAGAGATCGAGGCTCAACTGGCCACGGCACTGGCCCAGTTGGACGCGGCAAACAGCGAAAACACGACGCTAGCTGCGGAACGTTCGAGCCTGGAAGCCCAACTCGCAGCTGCTTTGTTGACTGCCGAAGGGGGCGCTGCGGCGGCTTCGGACCTTGAGGCGCAATTGACGCGTGCGTTGGCGGAACTGGACACGAGATCAGCGCAGACGGCCACGCTCGAGGCACGGCTGCGCGCCGCCGAAGATGCTCTGGACGGCCGGACGGTCACGACGGCGCAATTGCAGACACAGCTAAGTGCTGCCCAGCAGGACCTGCAGGCACAGGAAGCCATCGTGACTGGTCTACAGGCCGAACTTGAGACAGCGCGGAACGACCGTATTGCGTCGCGTGCGGAAGTGGCGGAGATGGAGGTGCGGATGGCGGCCCTTGAGGCGCGGCTCGCGGCGTCCGGACTGGCCATGGACGACATTCGTGATCGGCTGGCCGCCGCCTTGGCGGCCCGGACCGCCGCAGAAAGTCAGTTGACTGCGCAACAAACGGATCTCGAAGCCTTGCGTGTTCAGCTCGCAACGGCGATCGCCGCGCGCGATGCCGCCGTGACTGATGCGGAAGCCGCCGGAAGCAGCAATGAAGAGGTGCGCGCGCAACTGGCGGCGGCGCTGGCAGCGAAACTGGCGGCCGAAACGGAGCTTGACACGCTGGGTGCCGATACGACGGATGTGCGGGCGCGATTGGCCGCTGCGTTGGCCGAAAAAGCAGCCACCGAAAACGCTTTGATGGAACAAAGCACTGAGGCAGAGCGCCGGGCCGCCCTTCTGGCTGAAGCCCGCGCGGCACTGAGTGCCGAAGAAGCAGCCACGCTTGAGGCACAACGACAGACGGAGTTGCTGAACCAGCAGGTTGCGGCGTTGCGTGAACAGTTGGGCCAGTTGCAGGCCCTGCTGGACGATGCCGTTGCCCGCGATGCATCGCGCGAAGTGCAACTTCAGTCGCTTGGGGCGGATCTGAATACGGCCTTGGCACGGGTGGCGGCGGAGGAGCGCCGTCGTCGCGAATTGGAAGAGGCGGCGCGAATCCGGCTGGAAGAAGACATCCGTCGCCAGCTTGAGTTGCAGGAAGCCGAACGGCTGCGTCTCGAAGCCGAAGCACAGGATCTTGAGCGATATCGGTCCGAGTTTTTCGGGAGGCTCCGCGACGTTCTGGGCGCTCAAGAGGGTGTGCAAATCGTCGGGGACAGGTTTGTATTCTCCTCGGAGGTTCTCTTTCCACCCGGGGGTGCGACCCTCTCCGCAGAAGGAGCCGCAGAGATTGCGGAGGTCGCGGATATTCTTTTGAATATCGTGGATGACATCCCGCCCGAGATCGACTGGGTGATTCAGGTCAATGGGCACACCGACGATGTGCCGCTGTCAGGTCAGGGTGAATTTGCGGACAACTGGGAACTGAGCCAGGGCCGCGCATTGTCCGTGGTCAAGTATATGGTGAACGTCCTGGGCATCCCGCCGAATCGTCTTTCTGCCAACGGGTTTGGGCAATATCAGCCGATCGACCTTTCGGACACGCCGGACGCCCGCGCGCGCAACCGCCGGATCGAGTTGAAGTTCACGGAGAAGTAGGGCGCACCAGGTGTTCGCCTTATGGCAAACTGTTGGTCTGGCGTCTATTCAATCAGCAATTCGGCGCTTTCGGTGTTGATGATTTGGTCATCCCGAATAAGCGTGGCAGTGCCTTGGTAGACGCCAGCGGGCCACGCTGCTGCCCTTAAGCGTTTGCCAGCCGCGCGAAAGAACTGGGCTTGATCGCGGTCCAGTGTGACTGTGTTGTCGATAAATGCACCTTCGGGTCCCTCGATCGTCAAACGCATTGCATCCCCCGATCTTCCCCCGAATGCATAGCCGAACACCACAATTGCTGGCGCGGTCGCGGGCAGTGTGGGGTGCGCCGCTGTCCCGTCCTTGATCGATGCATATTCCGGCACCGCGTCTGCAAAGCCCACATTGATAACCCCGCCGGGCCGATAGGGGAGGTAAGTGTCCCACAAAGTGTTCTGGCTGGGAGCATCACACGAAATCTCGCCATCCGGGTCGAACGGATCGACGACGGTATCGCCATTGCGCACGGTGATATGAACATGCGGGAACTGGGTCCGTCCGGACAGGCCAACAAGGCCAATGACGGTATCCGTGGTCACACTGTCCCCTTGTGACACGGCGATGGAACCTTGCCTAAGGTGGCAATATTGCGTGCTCCACCCGTCGTCATGGTCCACAAATATCCCGTTGCCACAGTCGCGCCCGTTAATCTGATCGCTGTTTTCTGCAGTTAGAATCTGGTCCGGCATACCATCGCGGGTGGCGCGGACCTTACCCGGTGCGGACGCCCTGACTTCGACGCCGGCGCGCATTTGTTCCATCGACCTCAGGGCAAAATCGGTGCCTTTGTGGCCGTCATAGCTCAGCGTGGAGCAGTGGAAGTCTGATGCCCCAGCAGAGGGGTCATGATCAACATACTGCTGGATGTAGCAATCTGTGCCCAGATCGCACGCAATCGGCGGACTCAAAACGATATCCCTTGCCGCAAGCGCACCCGCGGCAAGGGGAAGCAGTATGGCGGCAAGATACGCCGCGCGCATCAATCTGCCGTCAGAAGCGGTGGCTTGTCGCCGGAAATCCGGGCCTTTTCGGGCGCTTCCACTCTCAGATCAAGTGCACCATCCTTGATGCCGACTTTGACAACGCCACCTTTCACCAGCTTGCCAAAGAGCAGCTCTTCGGCCAGTGGTTTCTTGATGTGTTCCTGAATCACCCGACCCAGCGGGCGTGCGCCCATCTTGTCGTCATATCCTTTGTTGGCGAGCCATTCGGCAGCAGCTCTTGTAAGCTCGATGGTGACATTGCGATCCATCAATTGCGCTTCAAGTTGCAGCACGAACTTTTCGACGACCTGCAAGATGACCTCTTTGGGCAGCGGCGCGAAGCTGATGACCGCATCCAGACGGTTGCGGAATTCAGGCGTGAAGGTCCGTTCGATCGCGGCCGTATCTTCGCCCTCACGACGGTCACGACCAAAGCCGATCGCAGCCTTGGCCTGTTCAGAGGCACCAGCATTCGACGTCATGATCAGGATCACGTTGCGGAAATCCACCGCACGTCCGTTGTGATCGGTCAGCTTGCCGTGGTCCATCACCTGCAAGAGGATGTTGAACACATCCGGGTGCGCCTTTTCGATCTCATCAAGCAACAAGACGCAATGTGGATGCTGATCCACGCCATCCGTGAGCAAGCCGCCCTGGTCGAAGCCAACGTAGCCCGGAGGTGCACCGATCAGACGTGAAACGGCATGTTTTTCCATGTATTCGGACATGTCGAAACGCAGCATTTCCACACCAAGCGTATCGGCGAGCTGTTTGGCGACTTCGGTTTTACCCACGCCCGTGGGACCTGCGAAGAGGTAGTTACCGATGGGTTTTTCAGGCTCGCGCAGACCCGCACGGGCCAGTTTGATCGCCGAGGACAGCGCGTCGATGGCGTTGTCCTGACCAAACACCACCCGTTTCAGCGAAGCTTCGAGGTCTTTGAGCGTGGCCGCATCGTCCTTGGAGACGTTCTTGGGCGGGATACGCGCAATCTTGGCAACGACATTCTCGATCTCTTTGGTGCCGATCGTTTTGCGGCGCTTGGCGGCCGCCACAAGATGCTGAGCCGCACCTGCCTCATCGATCACGTCGATCGCGCTGTCGGGCAGTTTGCGATCGTTGATGTAGCGGCTGGCGAGTTCCACAGACGTCTTGATCGCATCGGCGGTATATTTGACGCCGTGATGATCCTCGAAATAGGGCTTGAGGCCCTTCAGAATCTTCGTCGCATCTTCGACCGAAGGTTCGTTCACGTCGATTTTCTGGAAGCGGCGCGACAAGGCGCGATCTTTCTCGAAGTGCTGGCGGAACTCCTTGTAAGTGGTCGATCCCATGGTGCGCAGCTTGCCGCCCTGCAAGGCAGGCTTCAGCAGGTTGGAAGCGTCCATTGCGCCGCCCGACGTGGCACCGGCCCCGATCACCGTATGAATTTCGTCGATGAACAGCACGGCATCTTTATGCGCTTCGAGTTCGGTGACTACCGCTTTCAGCCGTTCCTCAAAGTCGCCGCGATAGCGGGTGCCAGCCAGCAATGCGCCCATGTCGAGCGAATAGATGGTGGTACCGGACAGCACTTCGGGCGTTTCACCCGCGACGATCTTCCGCGCAAGCCCCTCGGCAATGGCGGTTTTACCGACACCGGGATCCCCCACCAGAAGCGGGTTGTTCTTGCGACGGCGGCACAGGACTTGGATGCAGCGTTCGACTTCGCTTTCGCGTCCGATCAGGGGATCGATGTCGCCCTCGCGGGATTTTTCGTTCAGGTCCACGCAATATTTCGCCAGCGCGGACTCTTTCTTGTCGCCTTCGGTGACGCCTTGAGGCTCTTCTTCGGACTCAGGCGCGCCGGAAACCGGGCGTGCCTCGCCAAATTCGGGATCTTTGGCGACGCCGTGGGCGATGAAATTGACCGCGTCGTAGCGCGTCATGTCCTGCTCTTGCAGAAAATATGCCGCGTTTGATTCGCGCTCCGCAAAGATGGCCACGAGCACGTTGGCGCCGGTGACTTCGGTACGCCCGGACGATTGAACATGGATGGCGGCGCGCTGGATGACCCGCTGAAAGGCAGCGGTGGGCACAGCTTCGGAGCCGTCAATATCCGTGACCAGATTTGACAGGTCATCGTCGACAAACTCAATCAGCGCCGTGCGCAGATCGTTGACGTCAACGGAACAGGCCTGCATCACGCGGTGGGCGTCTGGTTCTTCTATCAGCGCCAAGAGCAGGTGTTCGAGGGTAGCAAACTCGTGCCGGCGTTCGTTGGCCAGCGCAAGTGCCTGATGAATTGCTTTTTCCAGCGTGGTCGAGAATGAAGGCACGGCAGTGCTCCTATCGATCGGGGTCGGTTTGCAGGGCATCGAGGAATGTCGAGGCCCCCTACCAACCATGGCCTCATGTACTTAAGTTTGGTTGAACATCGCAAAGCTTCAAGGCTTTTCTTTGCTCAACCGCTCACAAACTGCGTGAACGGCGGGTGTTTGGGGTTGTTTTGGGCGTGCGTCAGGGGGATTTCGTCTCAGAAGTTGTCTTTTCGGGTTCGGATTTCCGTAAACACATCGGTGGCGTTGGCGCCTGTCATTCCCAAGTGGGCCTGAATGGCGGGGTCGTGAGCGCGCAAAAACGGGTTCGTGGCCAGTTCCAGAGAAAGCAGGGATGGCACGGTTGGGATGCCGGCAGCGCGTTTTTCGGTTACATCCCTGACACGAGATATAAGGTCGGGATTTTCGGGATCAATAGTCAGCGCAAATTTGCCATTGGCGGCAGTATATTCGTGGCCTGAATAGACAACGGTTTCGCCGGGCAGGGCCATCAACTGTTGCAGGCTGTCCCACATTTGGGGCTTCGTGCCTTCGAAAACCCGGCCACATCCCAATGCCATAAGGCTGTCTGCGGTAAAGACGGCGCGGGATTCCGGAAAGTGAAACGCCACGTGGTGGATCGTATGACCGGACACATCTATCACCGTTCCCTTTTCGGATCCGACCTGAAACGTATCTCCATCCTTGAGAGCCAGATCGAGCGGCGGAAGTCGGTGCGCATCGGCGGCAGCGCCCACCACGCGGGCAGGATGCCGCGCCAACACATCTGCCAACCCGTCCACATGATCCGAGTGGTGGTGGGTGATCAAGACATCCGTCAGGGTCCAGCCGGTCTCCGCAAGTGCAGCCAGAATGGGGTCAGCTTCGGGAATATCGACAAGCGCAGTGGCCCCGGTGACTGGATCATGCGCCAGAAAGGCATAGTTGTCTGACAGGCAGGGGATGGTGCGGATGTCTAAAGGCATGGCAATTCACCTCGTGTTCGATAGGTTGCACCCGAAGGTGGCCTGCGACAGACAAAAGAGCAAGGGGCGGAGATGCATCTGGACGTACAGGACTTGCGCAACTTCTATTACCGCAATGCGTTGGGGCGGTCGGCGCAAGCGTCCATGCGGCGCCGTTTGCTTGAGCTATGGCCCGAGGCCAAAGGTCAGACCGTGGCGGGTTTCGGGTTTGCGGCGCCTCTCTTGCGTCCGTACCTGGCCGACGCACGTCGGGTCATTGCGCTGATGCCAGGGCCGCAAGGTGTCATGCCCTGGCCGCCGGAAGGGCAGAACGTGGCTGTTCTAACCGAAGAAACGCTTTGGCCGCTCGAGACCGGCCATGTGGACAAACTGATCATTCTGCACGGGCTCGAAACGTCCGACCGGGCCTATGATCTGCTGGAAGAAGCTTGGCGTGTCTTGGGACCAGGAGGTAAGGCGCTTTTCATCGTGCCAAACCGGGCCGGGTTGTGGTCACGGCGGGATCGCACACCGTTCGGATACGGTCGGCCATATTCGGCGGGTCAGCTGGAGACACAGTTGCGCAAGCACCAGTTTCTGCCGGAACGTCATGTGGGCGCACTGTACCAATTTCCGTCAAGCCGCCGGATCTGGATGAAGTCGGCGGCAATGTTTGAAAAAGTCGGGCGGACAATGCCGGGCATGATTGCGGGCGGGGCCTTCATGGTCGAGGCGTCCAAGTTGATTTATCCGCCCAAAGGAAAAGTCGTGCGGAGCAAGGCACTGCGGCAGAAGGTTCCTCAGGGCGTGACGGCACCGGTGGCCGGATTTATTACGGGTGATCCGCAAGGCTGACAGATTAACATTGCAGATAAACTGACAGGTCAGGGCCCTTGGACGTGTCTGAGGGCAGAGTGGGTCTGCGTCGCAACGGAGCTCAAATTGAACAGTTTGCAGGCACAATTTGAATGATACCCTCCGGAATCGCATGGAATTCTGTGAGTTTTGTGACGGATTCAAAATAAATCCTGTGGTGCAAACGGTCGCACTTTGACTAAGGTTTTGAAAATAAATGATAAGTGCAATAACTCATGATCACGAAGATATGTTGCTAGGTGCGGAACCCTCTGTTACATCCCCCCTGATTTCCGCGCTTTGGGTCGAACCAAGGCGTTCCAACGCCCCCGGACTTCGCAATATGGCGACAGACACCGGGGCCAAGACATCGAAAGGGTGGACGTGTCCGAACCAGCTTCGATTTCCACAGGTATTGCGGCGCGCTATGCTGCGGCTGTGTATGAGCTTGCCAAGGAGGCAAATGATGTTGCAGGGCTTGAAGCCGACATCGCTGTCCTCATGTCCGCCATGGCCGAGAGCGATGATTTCAACGCTTTGATCCATTCGCCGGTTTACAGCCGCGCGGAACAGGCCGCAGCGATTACCGCCATTGGTGAGAAAGCGGGTCTCAGCACGCTGATGACCAACACTCTGGCGCTGATGGCCGACAAGCGGCGCTTGTTCGTGCTGCCGCAACTGGTGCAGACGCTGCGTGACGAAATCGCCCGCGACAAGGGCGAGGTGACGGCAGACGTCACGTCAGCGAAAGCTTTGACAAAGGCGCAATCGGAAAAACTTGCCACGTCGCTGAAGGCGCTTCTGGGCAAGACCGTGACTATTAATGCTTCCGTCGATGAAAGCCTCATCGGCGGTTTGATCGTAAAAGTGGGCTCCAAGATGATCGACACATCGATCAGCTCCAAGCTCTCTTCCCTCCAGAATGCAATGAAAGAGGTCGGATAAATGGGTATCCAAGCAGCAGAAATTTCTGCAATCCTGAAAGACCAGATCAAGAACTTTGGTCAGGAAGCAGAAGTGGCCGAAGTGGGCCGCGTTTTGTCAGTGGGCGATGGTATCGCGCGCGTTTACGGCCTCGACAATGTTCAAGCCGGTGAGATGGTCGAATTCCCCGGTGGTATTCAGGGCATGGCCCTGAACCTGGAATCGGACAACGTCGGCGTTGTTATCTTCGGCTCCGACCGCGACATCAAAGAAGGCGACGTCGTTAAACGTACGAACTCCATCGTGGACGTGCCCACGGGTGACGAACTGCTGGGCCGCGTTGTTGACGGTCTGGGCAACCCGCTGGACGGCAAAGGCCCGATCAATGCGTCGACCCGCAGCGTTGCGGACGTCAAAGCCCCCGGCATCATCCCGCGTAAATCGGTACACGAGCCGATGGCGACAGGTCTCAAGGCCGTTGACGCGATGATCCCGATCGGTCGTGGCCAGCGTGAGCTGATCATTGGTGACCGCCAGACCGGCAAGACGGCCGTTGCTCTGGACGCGATCCTGAACCAGAAATCCTACAACGATGCGGCGGGCGATGATGAGAGCAAGAAGCTCTACTGCGTCTACGTTGCGATCGGCCAAAAGCGCTCCACAGTGGCGCAGTTGGTGAAAAAGCTCGAAGAAAGCGGCGCGATCGATTACTCGATCGTCGTGGCTGCGACAGCGTCCGACCCTGCACCCATGCAGTTCCTCGCACCTTATGCCGCGACCGCCATGGCAGAGCACTTTCGCGACAATGGCCGCCACGCCCTGATCGTTTATGATGACCTGTCGAAACAGGCCGTGTCCTATCGCCAGATGTCCCTGCTTCTGCGTCGCCCACCCGGCCGCGAAGCGTATCCCGGCGACGTTTTCTATCTTCACTCGCGCCTGCTGGAGCGTTCGGCCAAGCTGAACGAAGACAATGGTGCAGGTTCGTTGACGGCGCTGCCGATCATCGAAACCCAGGGTGGCGACGTTTCCGCGTTTATTCCGACCAACGTGATTTCGATCACCGACGGCCAGATCTTCCTGGAAACGGAACTGTTCTATCAAGGTATCCGCCCTGCTGTGAACACCGGTCTGTCGGTGAGCCGGGTTGGCTCTTCGGCGCAAACCAAGGCGATGTCCTCTGTGGCAGGTCCCGTTAAACTGTCGCTGGCGCAATATCGCGAAATGGCGGCCTTTGCCCAGTTCGGCTCCGACCTTGATGCCGCAACCCAGCAGCTGCTGGCCCGTGGTGCACGTTTGACCGAGCTGATGAAGCAACCCCAGTATTCGCCTTTGACCAATGCCGAGATCGTTTGCGTGATCTTTGCAGGCACCAAGGGCTACCTCGACAAAGTCGCCGTCAAGGACGTGGGCCGCTTTGAGGCTGGTTTGCTGACCCACCTGCGTCAGAACAATGCGGACCTGTTGGCCGATATTTCGAACAACGACCGCAAGGTGAAAGACGAGCTTGAGGACAACATCAAGGCTGCTCTCGAAGCATTCGCTTCCGACTTCGCATAAGGAGATCGGGCAATGCCAAATCTCAAGGACCTGAAAAACAGGATCGCGTCGGTCAAATCGACCCGCAAGATCACCAAGGCCATGCAGATGGTGGCCGCCGCAAAACTGCGGCGGGCACAGGAAGCAGCCGAACAGTCGCGCCCCTATTCCGAGCGGTTCCTGACCGTGATGGCCGGGCTCGCGTCTTCCGTCGGTGGGTCTGATAGCGCGCCCAAATTGCTCTCGGGCACAGGATCAGATCACGTACACTTGCTGATCGTGATGACCTCTGAACGCGGCCTTTGTGGTGGTTTCAACACCAACATCGCCAAGCTGGCACGTCAGCGCGCTCAGGATCTAATCGCTGGCGGCAAGAAGGTGAAAATCCTGACTGTCGGCAAAAAAGGCCGCGATCAGATGAAACGCGATTACGCCGACATGTTTGTGGGCCACGTGGATATGTCCGATGTCAAACGGATGAGCTACGCGGATGCGCAGGGTGTGGCGAAGGACGTGCTTGCACGCTTTGACGCCGAAGAGTTTGACGTAGCCACGATCTTCTTCTCGCGGTTCCAGAACGTCGTGACCCAGATCCCGACGGCGCAGCAGATCATTCCGTTCGAAGTGCCCGAAGGCTACGAAGCACCCGATACGCTTTACGACTACGAGCCGGACGAAGAGGCTGTTTTGGCAGATCTTTTGCCGCGCGCGATTGCGACGTCTATTTTCGCAGCGCTGCTGGAAAATGGCGCGTCCGAGCAAGGCGCACGGATGTCCGCGATGGACAACGCAACACGCAACGCCGGTGACATGATCGAAAAACTGACCATCGAGTATAACCGCTCGCGTCAGGCTGTGATCACCAACGAGCTGATCGAAATTATTTCTGGCGCGGAAGCGCTGTAAGAAAACCGGAGACCAAAAATGGCAAAAGCTAAAGGCAAAATTACGCAGGTTATCGGGGCCGTCGTTGACGTGAAGTTCGACGATCACCTGCCGGAAATTCTGAACGCGCTGGAAACGGACAACCACGGCAACCGTCTGGTTCTGGAAGTGGCACAGCACCTGGGCGAAAACACCGTTCGTACAATCGCTATGGACAGCTCCGAAGGCCTGGTACGTGGCCAGATCGTTACGGACACCGATGGTCCGATCATGGTGCCCGTTGGGCCCAAGACACTGGGTCGTATCCTGAACGTGATCGGCGAGCCCGTTGACGAAGGTGGCCCGGTCGAAGCCGAGGAATACCGCTCGATCCACCAACCTGCGCCTGCGTTCTCGGAGCAGTCGACCGAATCCGAAGTTCTCGAGACCGGTATCAAAGTCGTCGACCTGCTGGCACCCTACGCCAAGGGCGGCAAGATCGGCCTCTTCGGCGGTGCCGGTGTGGGCAAGACCGTTTTGATCATGGAACTGATCAACAACATCGCCAAAGTGCACTCGGGTTACTCGGTGTTCGCGGGTGTGGGAGAGCGGACCCGTGAAGGGAACGACCTCTATCACGAAATGATCGAATCTAACGTGATCAAGCCGGACAATCTCGAAGAAAGCCAGGTTGCCCTGGTGTACGGTCAGATGAACGAACCTCCCGGAGCGCGTGCTCGTGTTGCCCTGACGGGTCTGACACTCGCCGAGCAGTTCCGCGATGCCTCGGGCACCGATGTTCTGTTCTTTGTCGACAACATCTTCCGCTTTACGCAAGCGGGTTCCGAAGTGTCCGCCCTGTTGGGCCGTATCCCTTCGGCGGTGGGCTATCAGCCGACTCTGGCCACGGACATGGGCGCGATGCAGGAGCGGATTACCTCGACGAAATCCGGTTCGATCACGTCGATCCAGGCCGTCTATGTGCCTGCGGATGACCTGACCGACCCCGCGCCCGCGACCACCTTTGCGCACCTGGATGCGACGACGGTTCTGTCGCGTGCGATTTCCGAACTGGGGATTTACCCGGCGGTGGACCCGCTCGACAGCTCGTCGCGCTTGATGGATCCACAAATTGTGGGCGAAGAGCATTACAAAGTGGCCTCCGATGTGCAGCAGATTCTTCAGCGCTACAAGTCGCTGCAAGATATCATCGCAATCCTCGGGATGGACGAACTGAGCGAAGAAGACAAATTGACTGTTGCCCGCGCACGGAAGATTCAGCGTTTCCTCAGCCAACCTTTCGATGTGGCCAAGGTGTTCACTGGGTCTGATGGTGTGCAGGTTCCGCTGGAGGAAACGATTTCGTCGTTCAAAGCGGTTGTCGCGGGTGAATACGATCACCTGCCAGAAGGTGCATTCTACATGGTCGGCGGCATCAATGAAGTGATCGCCAAAGCCGAGAAAATGGCTGCGGACGCCGCATAATACGACGCGTATGCGTCCGCGACGGGCCTCAGAAAATTCGGCGAATTTTCTGAGTGCTTTGAGCTGACGCAGCGCGGTTTTCCGAAGGAGGAAACAGATGCAGTTTGAATTGGTATCGCCTGAACGTCGGCTTGCATCCATGGATGCCGCATCGGTACAGATCCCCGGGACGGATGGTGACATGACGGTCATGACGGACCACGCACCAACAATTACAACGTTGCGTCCCGGCATGCTGCGTGTCGAGGCTGGGGGAACAACCCACGAGTACGTGGTGACGGGCGGTTTTGCCGAGATCGGTGCAAACGGTGTTTCTGTTTTGGCAGAACGGGCTGTTGCCAAGAGCGATATGACCCAAGACCAAATGGATGCCATGTTCGACGACGCGCAAGATGCATACAACCGTGCCAAGGAAATCCGTGCGACTGAGCCGGGTCTTGTCGACGATGCGGCAAAGCTTCTTGCGGATATGGTTGCTGTCGGAAGTGAAGTGGGTTTGAGTTCGAAGCAACCCAACCTGTAAGCACTTCAACTTCAAAAAATTCAAGGCCCGGCTGCCAGCGGGGCCTTTTTTTGTTTTCGATCCTTAAGTTGCCACTTTCCTGTGATAGAGAATAAGACAAATCAAAAAGACGGCATCATGAAAAGACTACGCAACCATTTGATCGGCATTGATCAAGGCAACATTGTTTTGTTCTCGGATTTTGAAAATGGCGGTGACATGTGGACTGGACGCGGGCCGCGTGACCGTCGCAAGCACATTGCGTTTTCCGAACCGTTTCGCACAGTCCCAACCGTGCATGTGGGTATCACGATGTGGGATGTGGATAATGAAACTCCTCTTCGTGCGGATGTCGCCGCAGAGGACGTCGCCCCAGATGGCTTCCAGCTTGTATTTCGGACCTGGGGAGACACCCGCGTTGCGCGCGTGCGCATCACATGGATGGCGCTGGGGGAACTGCGTCAGGTGGACGACTGGGACCTGTATTGATCACCGGGCAGCACCGCCTGCATATTCGGACCCTCCGGGGGGAGTTTTCTTGGCAAGGTGAAGATGGATCAGCGCAGGATAGAGGCGAGGAATTGCCTTGTTCTTATCTTTTGCGGGGCAGAGAAGATCTGGTCCGGGGAGCCTTCTTCTGCAATCACGCCCTGATCCATGAAACAGACCCTGTCGGCCAGTTCACGGGCAAACCCCATTTCATGGGTGGCCAGCACCATCGTTATTCCTTCGTCCCGTAATTGTCTGAGGACGTCCAGAACCTCGCCAACCAGTTCAGGATCGAGTGCCGAAGTAATCTCGTCAAAGAGCATCGTTTGAGGTTTCATCGCAAGGGCCCGTATCACGGCGACCCTTTGCTGCTGGCCTCCAGACAGTTGGTCGGGATATTTGTGCATATGAGCCGCAAGGCCAAACCGTTCAAACAGCGCCGTTATCCGAGGGTGCAGGCTGTCACGGTTTTCGCTCAGAACGCGGCGTGGGGCGAGGCATACGTTCTCGAAGGTGGTCATATGCGGAAACAGGTTGAAACTCTGGAAGACGATTCCGATCCTTTGCCGTATCGGCGTCAGATCGAAACCGGGCTCGGCGATATCGACACCATCCAACAGGACTGCGCCATCATCTACAGGTTCCAGCCCGTTCATGCAGCGCAGCAGCGTGGATTTGCCGGACCCCGATGCACCGATCAGGCAGAGCATTTCGCCCGGGGCTACGTCCATATCAATGCCCTTGAGCACGGATACATCGTCAAAAGACTTCTTCACGCCGCGCAGCGACAGCCTAGGATCTGGCATTGCGGTCCTTGTTCATTAGGTAGTCGGCGTATCTGGTCGCAGGAACGGTGACCATCAGAAAGATGACAGCGGCGCCCACATAGGGCGTGAAGTTGGCCAGCAGGCTCTTGAAAATACCGGCCTGCCGCAGGATTTCCACCGGACCGATGAAGGACAACAGCGCCACATCCTTTTGCAGGGCCACCAGCATGTTCATATTCGCGGGCACCACCCGCCGGATCGCTTGCGGCAATATCACGTACCGCATCGTATCGCGCTCACTGAGGCCAAGACAGATTGCGGCATTGCGTTGACTGGTGTGGATGCTTTCAATCCCGGAGCGCAGCACTTCCGCCACATAGGCGGAGTAGGTCAGTACCAGCGCGACGGTACCCCAGATATAGGGGCTGTTCCAGGGGCGCGGCAGGCCCAGCCCCGGAATGCCAAAACCCACCAGATAGACCAGCAGAACAACAGGGATACCGCGGAAGAGGTCGACGTAGACCGCACCAAATATGCGCAACGGAAAAAGCGCCGGATTGTGGGTGCCGCGGGCCAGCGCAATGGCCAGTCCCATGGCGAAAATCATCGGCACTGACCATGCAAAGATCGCTACATCCAACACAAAGGCCCGCAAAAGGTCCGGAAAGGTACGGACAAAAATCTCTGCATCAAAGAACGAGGCACGCACGGCGTCCCATCCCGGTGCGCGCGGCACCAGAAGCACGATCAGCACCACCACTGCCAATGTGCTGGCGCCGGCAATCAGGTTGGCGCGGCGGCGTTGCCGCGCCTCATAGGCCGCACGCCGTGTCATGGACGCAGGTTCATTTGATCAGCGGAACGCCCGTGGCTTCCTGCAACCACTCGGCTTCGATCATGGCCAAAGCACCGCTTTGTGTCATGGCGGCGAGGGCTTCATCCACACAGGCTTTTAGCGGAGAGCCTTCGGGCATCAGCATCCCGAACTGGTCTGGATTTTCGGCGGCTGCGGGATCAAACTGACCGAGGACGGCGCCGTTTTCCATCAGGACGGCTGCGGTGAACAGAGCGGTCGGGAGATCGAAAAGGGCGGCGTCGATCTGGCCCGCCTGCATCGCGGCGATGACATTGGCGTTGTCGTCATAGACCAGCGGGCTTTGGCTGGGTTGAACCTGTTCCATAACCACAGGCAGTGCAGTGGTCGAGGCGACGACCCCCCATTTCATCTCTTTGAGCGCGGCCATTGTCGGCGCTGCCCCGCCTGCGGCCAGTACCTCTTGCGTGGTCAGAACGGCCTGTGGCGCCGTATAGTAGGGGGCCGAGAAATCAACGACCTTGTCACGCTCAGCGGTGATCGAGAACTGCTGCAGGTTGAGGTCAAAGTCTTTCGGGCCAGGCTGGATCGCCTGATCAAAGGATGTGCGCGTCCAGGTGACGTCTTCGGCGGCAAACCCCATCTCGGCGGCCAGCGCATAGGCGACGGCAGCCTCGAACCCTTGTCCGCTTTCTGGCGCATCGTCGATGACCCAAGGGTAATATGCGGGGTTTCCCGTTGCGAAGGTCAATGTGCCGTCCGTCAGGGTTTTGCCCGCCGCGCAGTGCCCTGCGGCCATGGCGCTGCCTGCGATCAAGGTGGCGGCAACGGTTGCGATAACGGTTTTCATGATGAACTCCCAATGATTTTGCAGGGATCATCGGTCAAGGGATGAGACGTGTCTAGAGGCTTCGAACTCGGTAATGGAGTGGAGGGCGGCTATGCCGTGAATATGATCGTTTGGAGGTGAAAGTCATTCTCGAGTTTGGAGAGGTCAGCTTGACGTTTTTTCTCGTGCTTGTGCAGAGGATTATTGACCTCATCCGAAACGTCCACGACACGCGCGGCTCCCAGTTGTGATGCCCGCAATTAATCGAACTCAGCTGACACTGCCCAAGAAACTGACACCGGGCAGGCGTGTCAAAAAGGCAAATGACCGTCCTGCTTTGTGTTCCGGTGTGTTCAAAACTGGCTGGCAAAGCAGGCTGCTGCGCGCACACCGTCGATCAGGCGAATGCAATGATCCTGGCCTGCAGCCTGCTTGACATCGACCATGCCGCCGCAGCCGAGAACAACGGACTGGATGTCATCTTCACGCGCCGCAGTTTGGACTTCTGCCATCACCTGATCCGTGGCGGCTTTGGGGTCATGCTCGAGCGCCAGCACCGGAACACCGCTGGCCCGTACCTTGGCAATCTGGCCGCCCAAACCATAGGCACGGATGTTCGCTTCGAGAATTGGCACTGAGACATCAAGTGTCGTCACGACCGAGAAACGCGCACCTGCCAGGGCAGCCAGATGATACGCGGCCTGACCAATACCGATGACCGGGCAGTGTGCGATGCTGCGCGCGGCATCAAGGCCTGTGTCGTCGAAGCACCCGATAATGATGGCGGACGCGCCTTGCTCCGATGCCTTGGCGACCAGTGTCAACAAGGGCTTTTCCGCCAGCAGGCCATCTTCCACACCTTGAATGGCGGGTGGGCCGTCATGGGACGTCCACCCTTGGAAAACAGCTGTCGGGACCGTTTCGCAGGCGGTTCGGAGCATGGCATCGGTCATCGACACCGTACTGTTGGGATTGATCAGAACGATCATACCATGCCCTTGCCCGCATCGGAACCCGCGCGCGCCTTGCGACGTGTGCTCCAAAGGGCAAGGCACAGAAACAGCCCAATCATCAGCAACGAAAAGACCGTCGTCAGCGTTCCCAGGGCATAGAGGACGGGCGTGGTGACATTTGTCGTCATCCCGAAAATCTCCAGGGGCAATGTGTTGTAGCTGCCAGATGTCAGGAGCGTGCGTGCGAACTCATCATAGCTGAGCGTAAAGCCGAAAAGCGCAACGCCGATGAGGGATGGCCCGATGATCGGCAGAACCACATGGCGCAACGTTTGCCATGAGGTCGCCCCCAGATCGCGGGCCGCTTCTTCATAGCTTTTGTCAAAGCGGTTGAAGACGGCAAACATGATCAGCAGGCCAAAAGGCAGGGTCCATGTGAGTTGCGATCCAAAGCCGGAGGTGGACCAGTGTACGTTCAGACCGGATTGCGAAAAGATCAGACCGACGCCGAGCGAAATCAGGATTGAAGGGATCACCAAAGATGTAATGATCAGGTAGAACAGGATGCTGGAGCCCTTGAAACGCTTGCGAAAGGCCAGACCGCCCATCACGGACAGGATCACCGTCGTTACCATCACCATCAGACCAAGCGCAAAGCTGCGGCGGAAACTGCCCCAGATATCACCGACGGCTTGTTGTTCGAACAGATCACGGAACCAGTGCAAGGATGTCCCCCGCATCGGGAATGTCAGCCCACCCCCGGGGCCCTGGAACGACAGGATCGCGATTGTGATCGTGGGGCCGTAGAGAAACAGCAGGAACAGCGCAAAAAAGGCGCTGAGGACATAAAAAGATCTGGGACGCGGCTCCATTTACAGTTCCTTTCTGATGTCGACAAACCGAAGCATGATCCCGATCACGATCAGAACGGTCAGCAAGAGCACGACCGCAGTGGCGGAGGCCGACGGATAGGCCAGCAGCGCGATATCATTGGAAATCAGCCGCCCCACATTGGCCGACTGGGACCCCGACATGAAACGCACGGTGATGAAGTCACCCATCACAAGCGTCACCACAAAGATCGTACCGATCATGATGCCCGGCTTGGTCAGCGGGATGATGACGTTCCACAGGATTTGCGCGCCCGATGCCCCGGCGTCCCGTGCCGCCTCGATCAGGCTCTTGTCGATCCGCATCATCGTGTTGAAGATCGGGACGACCATGAAGAGCGTGTAGAGATGCACGAAGGCAAGGATCACGGCGAAGTCGCTGAAGAGCAGCCAGTCAAGCGGTTCGTCAATCACGCCCCAGGAGATCAGGGTGGAGTTTGCAATCCCGTTGCGTCCGAGGAAGGGGATCCAGCTGATCATGCGAATGATATTCGATGTCCAGAAGGGGATCGTACAGAGCAGAAACAGTACGATTTGCCATGTCAGGCTGCGGATATGAAAGGCGAGGAAATAGGCAACCGTGAACCCGATGCCGAGAGTGAAAACCCAGGTGATGAAGGCGTATTTGAACGTGTTGAAGAAGACCCGATAGGTGACGTTTGAGCCAAAGAGGAATTCGTAATTTTCCAGATCAAAGGCCGGGATGATCGAGAATTCAGTGGCTTGCCAGAAGCTGACCGTGACGATCATCACGATGGGCAACACCAGAAAGAACACCAGCACCGCCATAATCGGCAGCGCCATCAGCCATCCAAGGAATGTATTGTTCTTCAGCACGTGTCTTCTTTCGTGGTCAGGGTGGGGTGGGCACCGATAGGCCCACCTCCTTTGTCATCAGGCCGCGATAAATTCGTTCCATTTGCGGACCATGTATTGGTTTTCGTCCATGACCGCGTTCCAGCAGGCCACAGCGCCCATGCGCTCTTCGAAAGAGCCGCCATCGCGCACATCACCGGCTTGGGCCAGAGCGTCGCCTGTTGGCGAGGTGATGGTGTCCGTGGCTTCCTTGCCTTCGAACCAGTAGCCCCATTCGTTTTCGGACATGAAGTTTTTGGAGGTTTCCGGAACGGCGGAATAGTAGCCCTGCCGCATCAGGTAGCCACCGACCCAGCCATCGAGATACCAGTTGATGTACTCATAGGCCGCGTCGCGTTCGAGCCCGCTCAGAGCCGCGGACAGGCCGATGCCGCCACCCCATGACCGGTAGCCCTCTTCGAGCGGTTGGTAGACACAAGGGACGCCCTTGGATTTTACCGCTGTGATCGCGGGGGACCACATGGACTGGATCACAACTTCGCCCGAAGCCATCAGGTTGACGCTTTCGTCAAAGGATTTCCAGAACGCGCGGAACTGACCGTTCTGTTTGGCTTCGGTAAAGATTGCCATGGTCAGATCGATCTCTTCGCGTGTCATATTGCCCTTGTCGGGATAGGTGTATTCCCCCATGGACTCCACGACCATTGCCATATCCATGATCCCGATTGACGAGATGTCGAGGATCGATGCCTTGCCTTGGAACTCAGGGTTCAGCAATTCCGACCAGTTGTTGATGGGGCGACCGATCAGATCAGGGCGGATGCCCAGCGTATCGGCGTTGTAGATTGTCGGGATCAGCGTCATCCAACCGGATTCGTTGTCGACAAAGCCTTTGCCGTCTGGCCCTTCGGTGAAGCCAACCGTATGCGGTGCCGTGCCTTGCGCTATGGTGCTTTCGGGCGTCAGTTTACCGTTGCGGAAGATACCGACAATCTTGTCGTAGTTCTTGATCTTGGAGGTATCCATGGCTTGCAGGTTGCCCGTGGGCCAGACCTTTTTGCAGATCCAGTATTCGATATCGGCAATGTCAAAGCTGTTGGGCTGGGTCGCGGCCCGCTGTGTAACGCTGTCACTGTCAAGCGCGGTCATTTCCAGGGTAAAGCCCAGGTCTTCCTTCACCTTGTTGGCCACGTCATTGAGGTTCGACACGCCGGTGCCGAACTGGCGCAGGGTCACATCCTTGATGTTCTGCGCCCATATCATCGGTGCGCCGAGCGTCGAACCGGCGGCAAAGGCCGCGCCGCCCTTCAGGATATTGCGTCTTGATAGTTTGGTCATGTGTTCTCTCTCCATGTCAGATGTTTTTCAGGCCGTGAGCTTGTGCAGATTTGCGTCGTCCCAGATCAAACCGACCTGATCGCCTGGGTTGATTGGATCATTGAAAAATGTGCTTTCCGGCACCAGCGCGCTGATGTCTTGGTCTCCGGCGACGCGGGCGAGGACAGAGACATGCGCCCCCTGGTATTCGATCGCCAGAATGCTGCCTTGCAAATTGCTCTGATCGCTTTGCGAAATACCAACGGCGTCGGTACGGATCGCAAAGCGGCCCTGCGGCAGCGCAATCACGTTATGGCCGCCGATGAATTGCGCCACAAAGGCCGTGGTCGGGGCATTGTAAACGTCGCGCGCAGTCCCGGCCTGTTCGATCACCGCGTTGTTCATGACGACAATTTCGTCGGCGAGAGCGAGGGCCTCGTCCTGACCGTGTGTAACGTGGATGAAGCTGATTCCAAGCTCGCGTTGCAGCTTGCGCAATTCACCGCGCATGCGAATGCGCAAGAAGGGGTCTAGCGCAGAGAGCGGCTCATCCAGCAGCAAAACCTGTGGACGGGTGATCAGCGCGCGCGCCAGAGCCACGCGTTGCTGTTGCCCGCCAGAGAGTTGATCCGGAAGGCGATCCCCCAATGCACTGAGGTCGACCAACTCAAGCATTTCGCCTGCTTTGTTAAGGCGTTCCGGCTTATCTATTCCCCGCATCTTCAAGCTGAAGGCGACATTTTCGGCCACGGTGAGGTGCGGAAACAGGGCATAGTTCTGAAACATCATCGCCGTGCCGCGCTTGGCTGGCGGCAGATCGGAGATGTCTGTGCCCCCAAGCAGGATGGACCCCTCAGAGACGTTTTCATGGCCGGCGATCATGCGAAGCGTTGAAGATTTACCGCATCCGGACGGGCCAAGCAGACATGCGTAACCGCCCGGTTGGAACTTGTGATTGATGGCATCGACCGCAACCGTCGCGCCATAGCGCTTGGTGACAGATACCAATTCCAATTCTTTGTGCTTTGCGCTCATGGGTCCCCCGACAGGTTGCGCCACAGAAATCTGCCGCCGGGTCGCAAAGCAATTTAAGGCCGCTGATTTTCTCCATCCCTTGGCGGCTCTGCTCAAAGTTTAAGCTCTGCAATCTGTGCGTGTTTAAAAATTGGACACAAAATTGTATACAATTCGACTTGGGGTTGGGGTCACATGAATACCTTGAGGCACCCGATAGGCTCTGCCATGTGAGGGCATAAGGAAAGAAAATGACTCGCAGTACAGACTCAGCATTGAAAAGGCCTGCGACGAGCGAGAGCATCGCGCATGCCTTGTCGCTTGCCATCCACGAACACAAGATAGCGCCGGGCACGAAGCTGGTTGAAGACGAACTGGCCGACATCTACGGCGTGTCCCGCACCGTCATTCGCGCAGCGCTGCAAAACCTGTCGCATGTCAAGCTGGTTGTCATTCGGCGCAACAAAGGGGCATCCGTTGCTTCGCCATCAACAACCGAAGCCCACGAAGTGTTCGAAGCCCGTGAACTTCTGGAGCCACGCACCGCGCGCAGTGCGGCGATGCGCGCAACCCGATCCGATATCAAAAGGCTGGAGCGGCATATGAGCGATGAGCATGCGGCGCTCGAGGCGTCCGATCCGGGACGCGCGCTGTACCTGTCGGGCCTCTTTCACACCGAGATCGCCCGCATCGCGAATCAAACCACGATTGCAGGCTTTATCGAAACGCTCGTTGCGCGGTCATCCCTGATTATCGCGCTGTATTGGCGGCGCGAAAGTGCGCTTTGCGAAAAGCACGCCCATCATGCTTTGGTGCAAGCCCTGGCAGACAAGAATGCAGACGCGGCGGAAGATCTGATGCGGAGCCATCTGGTCGATTTGCACTCGGCACTGTATTTGAGGGAACGGAATGACCGCACCTTGTCGCTGAAGGATGCATTGACCCAATGACACTGCGCGCGATGACCCTTGATGATCTGCAAACTGTCCTAGGCTGGGCCGCGCAAGAGGGGTGGAACCCCGGGCTGGAGGATGCAGAGGCGTTCTACGCGGCGGATCCGGCCGGCTTCTTGGTCAAGGACCTGGATGGCGGGCCGGTTGCTGCGATTTCCGTCGTCAACCACGATCCCAGCTTTGCTTTTCTCGGACTTTACCTGTGCAAGCCACAGTACCGCGGCCAAGGTCACGGGATTGCGGTCTGGCGCGCGGGTCTTGAACATGCAGACTCTCGCCGCATCGGATTGGACGGGGTTCCGGATCAGCAAGCGAACTATGCGCGCTCTGGGTTTGTAAAATATGGCAGCACAATACGGTTCGAAGGACGGGCCGAGGTCAAATCAGACCCGCGGGTCCGTTTCGCAACTCAATCCGAACTCCCGTTATTGGTCGCCCGGGATATCAAGGCCAGTGGCATGCGCCGTGAAACATTCGCGACCGGCTGGTTTGCACAATCGCCGACACGACAGACCACCGTCTTGGTCGACGGAACAGAGATCAAAGGGTTCGCCACATTCCGCTGCTGCAACCCGGGCACCAAGATTGGCCCATTTTACGCGGCCTCCGAAGCTGATGCGCGCGCGCTGTTGGCGTCCAACCCATTTGCCGCGCCCGGTGATCCGGTTTTCGTCGACGTACAGGAGCACGATTCAGCACTGGCCATATTGCTTCGCAAAATGAGATTTGAACCGGGTTTTGAAACCGCAAGAATGTTCACTGGCGCACCCCCCAAAGCCGATCCCGCCCCGTTTCAAGCCATAGCGACGATGGAACTTGGGTAAGCGCCCGCAAAAGGCCGTTACGCGACCCGGTTCCCGCACACCCATACGGCGTGAATGATTGGCGTGGTTTCCATTACATCGAACATTACAAGATCGGCGCGCTTTCCCCGCATGATCTCTCCTCGGTCGGACAGGCCGACATGGTGCGCCGCGTTACGTGTCACCGTCGCCAGACCACGGGGCAGGTCGTTCCATGTCTTGGCCAAGAGCAAAGCCCCCTGAAGCAACGCGGCGGGTACGTAATCCGACGAAAGAATGTCCAGCCTGTCATGAGCCGCAAGATCACTTGCGGCGACATTGCCGGAATGGGATCCGCCGCGCACCAAATTCGGAGCCCCCATGATATTGGCGATGCCAACGGCGTGACAAGCATCCGCGGCCTCAAAGGTCGTCGGAAATTCAGCCATCTGAATACCGAGGGCGTGACTGTGCGCAACCTGTTGTGCCGTCGTGTCGTCATGGCTGGCCAGTGTCGCGCCAAGGCGTTTTGCGGCTGCAACCGCGGCGGTTTCGTGCCGTGCGCCATATTGGTCCTGCAACTCACATAAAAACGCGATGTATTGATCGAAATTATCACGGGAGATGCCGTTTTTCCCGCACACGTAATCCTCGAATTTTTGCAAATCGCGGAATTGGCGTTGGCCGGGGGTGTGATCCATCAGGGAAACGATGCCGACCTTGTCGTCCGGCCCAAACTCGTCGAGTTCTTCCATCAGCGTTTCTGAACAGACCTCTGCGCGCAGATGAATGTGATGGCTGATCTTGAGCGCGCCTGCAGCGCGCATCTCAAGGATTTCATCGGCCATCTGACGGGCATACTTGGCGAAGCGTCGCTTGCTTTGGTCCGACGTGATCGAACCCACGCGAATGGCATCAAAAACGGTGGTTATTCCGGCACCTGCCAGTTCGCGGTCGTGCGCAACGATTGCAGGGCGGTGCGGCCAGTCGACTTTGGGGCGCGGTTGCATATGACGTTCGAGGTTGTCTGTATGCAATTCGATAAGGCCCGGCGCCAGGTATGCGCCTTGGCAATCCGTTGCTCCCGGAGGGACCGATGTACCGCCGGAGATATCGGTTATGACACCATCATGCACTACGACGCTCCCCCTGACCACTTCGTCAACGAGGATAATCTGAGCGTTGGCCAGGACCAGATCGGTGTTCATGCGAAGGCTGCCACTTCTGTGTGAAAAATGTACTGGGACCGGCGCAGAATGCGCCCGATTAGGTCAGGTGTGTCGAACATGACGACCTGATGGCTGTGGAGCAAGGATGGTCGGCCCATATCGAACACTGTGTCCAAGCGGGCCGCCGTTGTCGAGTTCCGTCACACGGATTGAATGCTGCGATTCACATCTTTGCATCTCTGCCGCAGTGCTCTTTCCATACTCGGCGCGGTTCAAGGCCGGGAATTGGGTGGGGCGGTGCTTTCTCTGATGATCAATGACACCGGAACGACGGCGGCGTGCTCGGTGCCTTCCCCGGACTGCGTGGTCAACCGCTCCAACAGCATTGATGCGGCGGTTTCACCGATCAGCAACCGGTCTTGCCGGATTGAGGTCAGCGGTGGAATGAACTGTTCGGCGAGGTCAATGTCGTCAAAGCCCATGACAGAGACATCTTGCGGGACTTTGAAATCTTGCCGGGACAGTTCCGAAATGAAGCCGAGGGCCAGCAGGTCAGACGCGCAAAAGACGGCCGTAGGCCGATCCTCAAATGCGATCCAGGTCTTGGCCGCGAGACACCCGGCACGTAGCGAGAAGTCGCCCGGTATGATCCATTCCGGCTTGAGTTCCAAATCAAGCTTTTCGCATTCCGCAACAAAGGCATCCTTGCGCGCATGCATCAGCACATTACCGTCCGGTCCGGTGACATGCGCAATTTTGCGATGTCCGATAGAATGCAGATAGCGGACGGCCGTGCCTGTACCCCTTCGGTTTTCGCTGCGAACCGAGGGGAAATTACCGTCTTCGACCCACTCGCAGGCAAACAGGATCGGCTTGGACTGTGGCGCGTTTTTCAGCGACGCGACAACTGCGGGGTCGAGACCGCCATCGAGTATGATCATGCCGTCTGCGCGCGCGTCATCAAGGTAGTCGATCAATCGATCCCCGCTGTCATGCACCTGTTTGGTGCTTGCGATCAGCATGGAATAACCCCGGCGCGACAGGTTGAGTGATATGCCTTCCAAAATAGCCGAAAAAAACGGATTGGCGAGGTCTGGCAGCAAGACCAGGACCGATTGGGCCCGCTGCGTGCGCAAGTTTCGCGCTGCCCGATTGACCCGGTACCCGCTGACTCTGACGGCTTCGGCGACGCGTTCTCTTGTCGATTCGTTTACCATCTTGGGGTTGGACAGAGTGCGAGACACGGTGGCAGTGGACACACCCGCGACGCGTGCAACATCCTGAAGTGTAGAAGTTTTTTGTGCCACAACTCTGCCTTTCGATCCATCGATATGTAATCGATTACAATAATGATTGACAGGCCACATATGCGCAACGCAATAATGTAATCGATTGCAGACGGCCGTGATCACAAAAAACAAACGCGGAACTCCGCGGTTTCTGGGAGGAACCAATGTCCAAAGTAATGAAATCCCTGGTGATGGGGACCGCGCTCACATGTGCAACCGTCGCGCATGCGGTCGAACTTGAGGTGACCCACTGGTGGACGTCCGGTGGCGAAGCCGTTGCGGTGACGAAATTTGCCGATGCCTGGAATGCGACCGGTAACACCTGGGTCGATGGCGCCATTGCGGGCTCTGGCGGTACAGCGCGTCCGATTATTATTTCACGCATTCTGGGCGGCGACCCGATGGCGGCAACCCAGCTGAACCACGGTCGTCAGGCCGAAGAGCTGATCGAAGCTGGCATGATGCTGGACCTGACGGATGTGGCGGAAGCAGGCGGATGGCGTGACATCGTGAACCCGCCAGCGCTTTTGGACTCGTGCACCTTGGACGGTCGAATTTATTGCGTGCCGGTGAACATTCACTCCGGACAATGGATGTGGCTGTCACATGCCGCTTATGAAAAGGCCGGTGTGCCCGTGCCAGCGGACTGGAACGAATTTGTTGCCACGGCACCTGAACTGCAAGCGGCAGGCATCTTGCCATTGGCGATGGGTCAGCAGGGCTGGCAGCAGAACCTCGCGTTCGGTGCGATCACAATCGCGGTCGCCGGCCTCGATGCATGGCGCGAAGTCACGGTGAATAAGAACGCCGAAGTGGCGGCAGGCCCGGAATACACAGCTGTCTTTCAGGCGGTCGCGGATGCGCGCGAACTGGCCCGCGGATCCAACGTTCAGGACTGGAACCAGGCAACCAACATGGTGATCACCGGCACGGCTGGTGCGCAGTTGATGGGCGACTGGGCGCAAGGCGAATTTGCGGTGGCCGAAAAGGTCGAAGGTCAGGATTACTCATGCCTGCCGGGCTTGGGGCTGAATGCGATCCTGGATACCGGCGGGGATGCTTTCTATTTCCCGGTCAACGATGATCCGGAAATCACCGCTGCGCAAAAGGAGCTGGCGGCGCTGTTGATTTCGCCCGAAGTCCAGGTGTCCTTCAACCTTGCAAAGGGTTCGCTGCCGGTACGCGGTGACATCGATATGTCCGCTGCAAACGGCTGCATGCAAAAGGGCCTGGGTATTCTGGCGGACGGCGGCGTGTTGCCCTCTGGCGACCAGTCCCTTTCGGCTGATACGCAAACCCAGATCGAAGATCTGATGGCGCAGTTCTGGTCCGGCGACATGCCTGCTGCGGAAGCGCAAGCCAAGTACGTCGATATCATTGCCAGCGCCGACTAAGCAGCGACGGTATACTCGGCCCGGCACTCGGTTTGTGCCGGGCCCATTCAACACAGTTCACATGTCCTCTCATTAGGAGCCGACACGATGACCGTGACCTCGGACCCTGCTTCCCGCGTGGCAAAACGCCCCAACCGGCTGTTCAAGAACCTGATGGCCAAGTTGGCGTCGATCCCGATGATCCTGACGGCACTGGTGGTCTTTGTCGGCGGAACAACATGGACGATCGTGTATTCTTTTACCGGCTCTCGGATGTTGCCCAAAACCAATTGGGTCGGGCTGGATCAATACGAGCGTTTGTGGAGCTCGGACCGCTGGATCATCTCCATCAAGAATCTCGGGATTTACGGTAGTTTTTCCATGATCCTGACGTTGGTCTTGGGCTTCTGTCTGGCTGCCTGCCTTGACCGCAAGATCCGGTTCGAGAGCGCCTTTCGCACCATCTTTCTCTATCCGTTTGCGCTGTCCTTCGTTGTGACGGGGCTGGCATGGCAGTGGATCCTGAACCCGGAGTTCGGCGTACAAAGCGTCGTGCGCGGCTGGGGCTGGGAGACGTTCACGTTCAATCCGCTGAACGATCCCGACACGGTCATTTTCGGCATTCTCATCGCGGGCCTTTGGCAGGGCACCGGGCTGATCATGTGCATCATGCTGGCCGGGTTGCGCGGCATCGACGAAGACATCTGGAAAGCGGCCAAAGTCGACGGGATCGGGACCATCAAAACCTATGTCGTGGTGATCATCCCGATGATGCGGCCGGTGTTCATCACGTCGCTGGTGCTGATCGCGGCAGGCATCATCAAACTCTATGATCTGGTCGTCGCGCAGACCGGAGGGGGCCCGGGTCTCGCTTCCGAAGTGCCCGCCAAATACGTGATTGAATATATGTTCCGCGCCCAGAACCTCGGCCAGGGCTTTGCGGCCTCAACCATGATGTTGTGTTCCGTCGTGATCATCCTGATCCCTTGGGCATATCTCGAATTCGGAGGCCGGAAACGTGGCTGATCTCTCTGTCAACTCCTCCGCCGGTCCGCGCGGACCAAAACCGAAAAAAAGCTTCAGCCGTGCCAATATCTTTCTCTATGGCACACTGATCGTCGTCTCCATGTATTACCTTTTGCCGCTGTACGTGATGGTCGTCACGTCGCTCAAGGGCATGCCGGAAATCCGCATGGGCAACGTGTTCGGCCCGCCCATGGAAATCACCTTTGAACCTTGGGTCAAGGCGTGGTCCGAAGCCTGCACAGGCATCAATTGCGACGGGCTGTCACGGGGGTTCGGCAACTCGATCCAGATTTTGATCCCCTCCATAATCCTGTCGATCGCCATTGCGTCGATCAACGGATACGCGCTGTCGAACTGGAAATTCAAAGGGTCGGAAGTCTTCTTCACCATTCTGATCATCGGGGCGTTTATCCCGTATCAGACGATGCTCTATCCGATCGTGATCCTGCTGCGCGAGATCGGGTTGATGGGGTCGATTGGCGGGCTGGTGCTGGTGCATACCGTTTTTGGGATGCCCATTCTGACACTGCTCTTCCGAAATTACTTTGCATCGGTGCCCGAAGAGCTGTTCAAGGCAGCTCGGGTCGACGGGGCAGGGTTCTGGCAGATTTACTTTCAGATCATGTTGCCCATGGCGCTGCCAATCTTCGTGGTCGCGATCATCTTGCAGGTGACAGGCATCTGGAACGATTTTCTGTTTGGCGTCATCTACACCAAACCGGCAACGTATCCGATGACGGTGCAGCTCAATAATATCGTCAATTCGGTGCAGGGCATCAAGGAATACAACGTCAACATGGCGGCGACATTGCTGACCGGTTTGGTTCCTCTCGTCATTTATTTCGCATCCGGCAAACTCTTTGTTCGCGGCATCGCCGCTGGCGCAGTCAAAGGCTGATTGATCCCATGACAAACTCCGTTGAAATCAAAGATCTGGATCTGTCCTTCGGGGCGGTTCAGGTTCTGAAACAACTGAACATCGATATTGCCGAGGGCGAATTTCTGGTGCTGCTGGGCTCGTCCGGATGCGGCAAATCCACGTTGCTCAACTGCATCGCGGGACTGCTCGAAGTGACCGATGGCCAGGTTTTTATCAAGGGCCAGAACGTGACGTGGGCGGAGCCGTCGGAACGGGGCATTGGTATGGTGTTTCAATCCTATGCGCTTTATCCGCAAATGACTGTTCGTGGAAACCTGTCTTTTGGCCTCAAGAATGCGAAGGTTCCCAAGGACGAAATTCAAAAGCGTGTGGCACGTGTGGCGGAAGTTCTGCAAATCGAGCCGCTTCTTGACCGCAAACCCGGTGCGCTTTCGGGCGGCCAACGCCAACGGGTGGCGATTGGGCGCGCATTGGTGCGCGATGTCGATGTATTTCTGTTCGACGAGCCGTTGTCGAATCTGGATGCCAAGCTCCGGACGGACCTGCGGGTCGAATTGAAACGGTTGCATAAAAAGCTCAAGAACACGATGATCTACGTGACCCATGATCAGGTCGAAGCGATGACCCTGGCGGATCGGATTTCGATCATGAAGGACGGCATGATCCAGCAACTGGATGCGCCCGAAGTGATCTATGCCAAACCCTGCAACAAGTATGTCGCAGACTTCATCGGGTCGCCTGCCATGAACCTCTTCGAGGGGCACCTGAGCGGAAACACGTTCACCTGCGACGGGTTTACCGTCGATGTGAGCGGATATGAATTCGGTTCGCAACCGCGCCGCGATAGTGCCGTTTGGTTGGGCATCCGGCCCGAGCATATCGTGACGGGCGATGCTGCTGCGTCAGCGACGTTCAACGGCTCGGCCGAGATCGATATCGTAGAGCCGATGGGCTCTGACACTCTGGTATGGATCGACTTTGCCGGGCAATCCGTTCGCGTACGCACCGAAGGACAATCGGGGCTGAGGTCCGGCGAGGCGCTCACCATCGGGTTTGACGCGTCCCGCCTGCATCTCTTTGACATGAAAACAGAGATACGTCTCTAAACTGAAAGCAAGAACATGACTGTATCACTTCAACTTTATTCGATGCGCGACTGTGCCGACCAAATTGCATTGCTGGCCAAATTGCCCGCGATGGGTATCTCCCGTGTCGAAGGCTATGGCGGCGTCTACGGTGATCCATCTGCTTACCGTGCGGCGATGGATGCCAACGGGATCACAATGCCGTCGGGGCACATGGGGCTGGCGGATATCGAAGCGAATTTTGACGGGACAATGGAAATCGTCAAGGCGATGGGCATGACCCATGTCTTTGCGCCCTATCTCGAAGAGAAACATCGTCCGACCACTGCGGCAGGCTATACCGAATTGGCGCAGCGCCTTGGCAACGCCGCCAATCGCTACGCGGAACAGGGGATTTCCTTTGGCTGGCACAACCATGACTTTGAGTTCGTTGCGTTGCCGGATGGCAGCACGCCTATGGATCTCATTCTGGATCACGCGCCCAACATCAAATGGGAGGCTGATCTGGCATGGGTTGTTCGGGGCGGCCGCGATCCATTGGAATACATCCACCGCTACGGTGATCGGATGACGGCGGTGCATGTCAAAGACATCGCCGAAGCCGGGTCCAATGCGGACGAGGATGGCTGGTCTGATCTTGGGGCCGGGACGCTGGATTGGGCGGCCTATCTGCGCGCCTGCCGCCAAACATCCGATGATCTGATTTATGCGCTGGAGCATGATAAACCAAGCGACCCGGTCGGCTATGCCAGTCGCTCAGCCGCCGCATTCAAAGACTTGTGGGAAAAGACAAATGACTGAGAAACTGGGCGTAGGCATCATCGGATGCGGGAACATCTCGGCGGCCTATCTGCAACTCGGGCCATTGTTCCAAGGCTACGAAATACTGGCGGTTGCCGACATCAATATGGACAACGCACAGGCACGCGCAGCTGAATTCAATGTGCGCGCTCACACGGTTGAGGAGTTGTTGGCCGCAAAAGATATTGATCTGGTGATTAACCTCACAATCCCTGCGGCGCATGTCGAAGTCTCCCGGGCAATTTTGCAGGCGGGTAAGCACGTCTATTCCGAAAAGCCCTTTGTGCTCAGCCTGGCTGAAGCGCAGGAACTGGGCGCTCTTGCAAAGGCCAACGGGCTGCGGATCGGCTCGGCACCAGACACGTTCATGGGGGCAAGCCACCAATTGGCGCGCAAGCTGGTCGATGATGGCACGATTGGTACCGTGACCTCCGGCACCGCAATCGTGATGTCCCACGGCATGGAGGACTGGCATCCGAACCCTGACTTCTTTTTTCGACAGGGCGGCGGGCCGATCCTTGATCTGGGACCGTATTACATCTGCAATCTGGTCCAGATGCTGGGACCTGTTGCCAAAGTCACCAGCTTTACCGGATCGGCGCAGGATAAACGCACGATCAACAATGGCCCCCGCAAGGGTGAAACCGTCCCGGTCGAAACCCCGACGACGATCCATGCTCTGTTATCCTTCGAAAGCGGTGCCATCATAACGCTGCTGGCCAGTTGGGACGTGTGGGCCAGCAACCACCCGATCATGGAACTGTACGGCACAGGCGGGACGATGAATGTGCCGGATCCAAACTTCTTTGGCGGTGATCTGACGGTGACGGAGCGCAGCGGCGACCCCGTCGCGCAATCCTGGGATCACCCGTTTGGTGTCCCGAATTTTGAAAGCACGCGGGCTAATTATCGGGGCGCGGGTTTGGCGGATATGGCTTTGGCGATCACGGCGGGGCGCCCGCATCGCTGCAACGACGATTTCGCAACCCATGTGGTCGAAGTCATGACGGCCATATTGGACGCGGGCGAAAGCGGGCAAATCTTGTCCATGACAACAACATGCGACCGACCCGAGGCCTTGAACCCGGATCAAGCGCGCGCATTGATGGCCAGATAGACAGAAGCGGAGAATGAAATGACCAGTTCAATCAAGGGGCCAGCCCTTTTCCTGGCCCAGTTCCTGGGGGATGAAGCGCCGTTCAATTCACTGCCCGCAATCGTGAAATGGGCCGCGGATCTGGGCTATAAGGGTGTGCAAATTCCTACTTGGGATGCCCGTATCTTTGAGCTTGAAAAGGCCGCGACCAGCAAGACCTATTGTGATGAGATCGCAGGTATCTGCGCTGAACATGGCGTTTTTATCACCGAACTCTCCTCGCATTTGCAAAGCCAGTTGGTTGCGGTGCATCCTGCCTACGATCAGGCCTTCGATGCCTTTGCGCCCGCCCATCTGCATGGCAAGCCGGGCGACCGGCAGGCATGGGCGGTGGATCAGGTGACCAAGGTTGCCCTTGCGTCAAAGAACCTCGGACTGACCGGTTCGGTCGGGTTCACGGGCGCGCTGGCCTTTCCCTATCTCTACCCCTGGCCGCAACGCCCGCCGGGTCTAATCGAAGAAGCCTTTGCGGAACTGGCACGGCGTTGGAAGCCGATCCTGGACGCTTATGACGACGCCGGTGTCGATTTGGGCTATGAAATCCATCCGGGAGAGGATGTTTTTGACGGCGCAACCTTTGAACGCTTTCTTGAGGCGCTCGACAACCATCCGCGTTGCATGATCAATTATGATCCCTCGCATTTCCTGCTGCAGCAGATGGATTATCTGCAATTCATCGACATCTACCACGACCGGATCAGCGCGTTTCACGTCAAGGACGCCGAATTCAATCCAACGGGACGGCAAGGGGTCTATTCCGGCTATGCCGACTGGACGGACCGCGCCGGACGGTTTCGGTCACTGGGGGATGGGCAGGTGGATTTCAAAGGCATCTTTTCCCGCCTTGCCCAATACGGATTTGAAGGCTGGGCTGTTTTGGAGTGGGAATGTTGCCTCAAGCATCCGGAACAAGGGGCCGCGGAGGGTGCGCCCTTTATTGCCGATCACATCATTCGGATGACCGATAAAGCGTTCGATGATTTTGCAGGCGGGACGACGGACAAGGCTGCATTGCGCAAGATGATGGGTATTTAGCCCGGACCGGGTGTCACGCCCAAGGCAATCAATGCGCCCAGCAGGATGGCGGTGGTGCCCGATCCCGGAATACCGAGCGTCGGAAGCGGCGTGAAAGACCCTGTCGACGCGGCGTTGTTGGCGGGTTTGAGTGCTGCGGCCCCTTTGATCGATCCTGTCCTGATCCGGAATGCTGTCCGAAACTTGATCATAACGCCCTGAAATCATTTGGCCCTCCGACTTTTCAGCGAAGATGATGTGGACAGCGATGGTGTTAAAGATCACGCAGGAACCTGAACTTGCCGCAGATTTTATCCGGCATTTGATTGAATTGCAGTCCAATGGCGAGCCGCTCCCGCTGCCGCTCAACACTCAAGGGCAAGACGATTGCGCTGGAACCGGCGTTGATGACCTTTCTCGACGCGCTGAAGCGGTGCAAATTCGTCATCGAATGCGAGGATTTGGTGATCCGGAAATAGGACCCAGAGCGATTTTATGCGTTGGCTGTGCCGTAAGGCTGCAGGTTGTCGCGTCCGGCGAATTCAACTGTCCCCAGGATTTCCGGTTGCGTAATTCAGAAAAATTGCTTCAGTTTTTCCAAAGCGAAAACACAATTGGATACCCGCATGTTCGCCAGCAAAGATCGGATCGAAGCCACGGACGTACTCGTTATCGGTGGCGGTACTGCCGGGTTTGGTGCCGCCGTTGCCGCCGGTCGGCAGGGTTTGAATGTCATCTTGCTGGAGGCGACGAGCAAGATCGGGGGTGTGATGGCCTTCTGCCCGGGCATGCCGTGGGGCGGTGCCTATCCCGTTGACCGGATCATCGGCGGATTGATCGAAGAGCTGACAACGCGGTTGGAAGCGATGGATCCGCCCGCTGCTGAAAAACGGACCTGCACGCTTGAGACTTTTGGCCCAGAGATCGTTTACGACCACGACATCGCGACCTTGACGATGTTCGAAATGCTGGAAGAGGCCGGGGTTCGGACACGGCTGAACGCGACCGCCCTCACGCCGAAGATGAACGAAACGCGTATCGACGCGATCGAGTGCTACGACCGCAACGGCCCGTTCACGATCAGGCCCAGGATTGTCATAGACTGCTCGGGTGATGGTGACATCTCGGCCAAGGCGGGCGTGCCCTATGCGCTGGGTGATGCTTCTGGCAACATGATGGCGGTGACAATCTCGTTTCACATGGTGGGCGTGGATTGGGATGCGGCCTTTGCCCATTCCGATCCTTACTTTTCGGACTTTGCCGGAAAAGGCGTTGCCGAAGGGCGACTCCACAAGGACCTCGCCAAGCTCTACCTTATGAAGGGTTTCCACAAGGAAACGGTTTTCTGCAATTCGGTACATGTGCGCGGCGTGGACGGCACTGACCCGGTCGCCGTTGGAGCCGCAACGCAAGAAGGTCGCAGGCGTTGTCACCAATTGTTTCAATTCCTGAGACAGGATGTGCCCGGATTTGCCAACGCTCATATGTCGTTGCTGTCGCCAACTGTCGGCGTGCGCGAGACCCGCAAGCTGGAGGGTGTCTACCGCGTGACCGGCGCGGACCTGGCCCGCGCCACAAAGTTCCCCGATGGCATCGTGAGTTGTGACAATCCGATTGATGATGTCATGCGGTCCGAGGCAGGCATGACGCACGACGCCGCGATTTCGCAGGGCGACTATTACACCATACCGTTCCGCGCGCTGATCCCTGCAAAGATCTCAAATCTGATGTTTGCCGGACGCATCCTTTCGGCCGACCCGGTGGCGTTTGCTTCGGTGCGGGGCATGCCGCAATGTATGGCCATGGGACAGGCGACCGGTCTGGCGGCTGCCTTGTCGTTGCGAAGCGGACAGCCCGTGCAGTCACTGGATGTCGATCAGTTGGTGCATGCTTTGGCAGATCAAGGTGTGAACCGGCTGGCGGCCTTTGCCCCGGCGTAAAATCACCGCTGCGAACCTGCGCCCGACAATCATGCGTTGCCCCGGATCTCCAGCGCGGTGCGCGCTGGTTCGTAGAATGCGCAGGTCGTACATTTCAGCCTTTACAAGTTGGGTGAAAAGGATGTCTGCTTTTATGCAGAATGTTCGGAACAGTGGCGACAGAAGGAAGAAATGCGTTATGGATTTCGTTGTAAAGCAATCTGCAAGGGGCCTAGGTATGGCGCGTGTCTCTGTTCTGCTGGCGAGTGTTGCGAGCATTTTGGGTGCCCCGGTCACCGCGCAAGACGCGCCGCCCGCAGTTGATCCTGCCGCGCTTCAGGCGCTGTTCGATATGTCGGAACGGATGCGAGGCTTGGACTCGTTTACAATCACCGCTGATATCGCGTCAGAGGTTGTTCTGGTGACCGGTGAGCGTTTGACCTCGATCGACCAAGTTTTGATCGATGCGCATAAGGGAACAAACCTGCGGATCGAAAAGACGTCGCCGACCCGGGAACGCATCTTCTATTTCAATGGCGAAAGTGCCACGCTCTGGGGGCCTGTCACGCAGTTTTACGCAACGACCGCGTTCAGCGGGACCAATGCGGACCTGATCGCACATCTGTCACAAACATTCGGATACGAGGTCCCGCTCAGCGATTTGTTTCTGTTGGGAACAGGCACAGAGGACGCCGAAGCGGTGACACAGGCGCGTTACATCCGGCCTGCGAATATCGGCGGACGAGTATGCGGACAATTTGCCTATCGGTTTGAGAACGTGGATTTGCAGATGTGGATCGATACCGCCGAAGGTGGTCTGCCCTGCGCCTATCAAATCGTGGATCGCACGGACGACGCCAGCCCGACGTTCTTTGCTACTCTGGAGGTTGAAACAATCGTGAACCTTGACGATAACAGGTTCACATTCGTTCCGCCCGAAGACGCGATAGCGATCCAGTTCGAAACTGTTGCGGAATAAGGGGTGAAAGTCATGAAAAAATTGCTTAGCACAATCGCAGCGGTCGCATTGATGGCACCTATCGTTCCATCGTTCGGCTCCATGGGCACTGTCGTTGCGGTGACCATTCCGGCGGCTCTTGCAACGTTATCCGGCGCTCCGGTCGAGGCGCGCGGTGGCGGCCGCGGCGGTGTTGGCCGTGGCGGTCGCGGATTTGAAGGTGGCGCGCATATGGGCGGATCACGCTACAGTGGCAACGTGTCGGTCAACAACCACGTCGACCGGAACATCAATCGGAATGACAATACAAACGTAAACATCAATCGGAATGTCGATGTCAACGTGGATGCCAGACATAACTACGGCTATTATGACAACAACGACGTCGCCCGGGCGATCGGGGCCGGTTTGGTTGCCGGTGTGGTGGTGACTTCGATCGCCAACCGGTCGGATTGCCAGAATCAGCTAATCGGTGCCACAACCTATCTCCTTTGCGACGGTATTTGGTATCAACCGCAATATTCCGGTTCCGACGTCACATATCTGGTGGTGGACAAACCCTGATATAATACCGGAACTGCTATGTGGCGGTGTGAAGCCTCATAACAGGTTGGACGCGGGCCTGAAGGTGGGCAAATGAGCCAGCTTTGCCCGTCTCGGACGTGCGTCTCGTGTCGCTCGGGTATTGTGCGAAACGTGGCCTGCACCGATTGTGCATCACCGTAAATGCTGTCTATGCTTTGCACCATGACATTAAACACGTCCCCCCGCTTCGCTGCGCGCCTGAACGCGTTCAAAATAGGCGCTTCGAGCTATTGGCCTGGCAAAAACAAAGTGACCACCGCGGATTTGTTGACGCGTGCGGCGACCGCTGGCCTGACGGCGGCGGATCTCAATTACCCGGATCATTTCGTTGACGATACGCCCGCTGATCTATCGCGTGCCTTGGCCGATAGCGGCATGGTGCTCAACGGATTGGCCATGCGCTACTACACGGATCCGGGCTACAAACTGGGGGCGTTTACGCATCCTGACCGCGCCGTGCGCCGTGCCGCCATAGACGAGACCAAACGCGGGTTGGATGTGCTGGCCAGAATGGGGGGAAACCTGATGACCCTCTGGATGGGGCAGGACGGGTTCGATTACTCGTTCCAAGCGGATTATGCCCGCATGTGGGACGCAACGATCGAAGCAATGACCGAGGTCGCGGATCACAACCCGGCCATTGATATCGCTTTGGAATACAAACCGAACGAGCCGCGCGCCTTTGCACTGATGCCGGATGCGGCGACGACTCTGCTGGCCATCAAGGACATCGGACGCGTCAATACCGGTGTGACGCTGGACTTTGCCCATGTGCTCTATGCCGACGAGATGCCAGCCTTTGCGGCGGCGCTGGTGGCGCGACATTCGCGTATCCTCGGGGTGCACCTGAACGATGGCTATGGCAAGTGGGACAATGGGTTGATGGTAGGGGCCGTGCATCCCATTCAAACCGTTGAGTTGTTGGTCGAATTGGAACGGATCGGTTATGACGGGGCGATTTATTTCGACACGTTTCCGGATCATTCCGGCCTTGATCCTGTCGAAGAGGCACGCACAAATATCGAAGTGGTTCAGCGTCTGAGGCGCACTGCCGCGCGGTTGGTGGCGGACGTCGGTCTGCAAAACGCCATCGCCCGGCAAGACGCACCGATTGCGATGCGCATTGTTCAGGCGAGCCTGCTCGCGTGACGCTTTTGGTCGTGGGATCGCTGCACCTTGATGTGGTCGTGCGGGCTCCGCATTTGCCTGCGTTGGATGAAACGGTAACCGGCTCTGCGGTTGATTATGTGTTTGGCGGGAAGGGCGGCAATCAGGCACTGGCGGCGGCCCGGATGGGCGCGCAGGTCAGTTTTGCAGGGCGCGCAGGCTCAGATCGGTTTGGCGACATGATCCGGGATGCCTTGCGGGCGGAGAACGTGGACATGTCTCAATTACAGACCGATATCGGCCCAAGCGGCATGAGCGTGGCAGTGGTTGATGCGCAGGGTGACTATGGGGCCGTCATCGTCTCCGCCGCGAATTTGCAAATCGAGGGCAGCCAATTGGACGTGCCCGAAGGTACGAAGCTGGTCCTTTTGCAGAATGAAATCCCCGAAATGATCAATATCTCCATCGCGGCCAAAGCCCGCGCCGCGGGTGCGCAGGTTTGGCTGAACGCAGCCCCGGCCCGCGCCCTATCAGACGAGCTGATGCAGTCGGTTGATCTGTTGATCGTGAACCGGGTGGAAGATGCGTTTTACGCCGATGTGTCAGGCCCGGAGCGGTTGACCACATTGGGGGCCGAAGGGGTGCAGCACGCCGGGCAAACTCATCCCGGGTTTGCCGTCGATGTGATTTCGACCCACGGGGCAGGCGATGTCTTTGTTGGGGCACTTGCCGCCCAAGTGGTTGGGGGAACTCCATTGACGGATGCGATCGCATTCGCGCAAGCAGCGGCGGCCTTGCACGTCTCCTCGACGCTGGAGAAGCGGCTCCGTTTGACACCTGAAAATGTGCGGGCGTTCCTGAAGGCTCAGCCCAGCCGGTAAAAACGCGCGGCAGTCGCGCCAAAGATCTGACGTTTTGCATCCTCGGGCTGGTCCACCGTCAAGGTCTGAGCAATCGTGTACCAATCGCCATATTCAGCTTGTAATCGACACACCGGCCAGTCCGATCCCCACATGATACGCTCGGCCCCAAAACTGTCGATGACGTGCTGCGCGAAGGGGCGGATATCCTCGACCCCCCAACCCTCACCGGCTTCGGTGACAAGGCCGGACAGTTTGCAATATCCGTCCGTCTGATCGGCGAGCTGCGATATCCCGTGCGCCCAGTCGGTAAAAGCATCCTTGCCCATTTGCTGGTCACGGATCTGCGGTTTCATGCAATGATCATAAACGGTGCGCATCTGCGGATAGCGCCCGGCCAGCGTCAGGAAATTGGGGATATGCCTGGGAAAGCCCAAGGCATCAAAGGGCAGGTCCAGATCGATGATCGCACGATACGCCCATTGCACGTTGTCGCGCAGCATCCAGTCCACATCGGGAATGTCCTGAATCATCGGCCGCACGCCTAAAAATTTGGGATGGGCCGCCAGTCGGGTCAGGTGGGCAATTTGGTTAGTGTCCTCAAAATTGATCCAGCCCACGACGCCCTTGATCGATGGCGTCGCATCGGCGAGACCCAGCATGTATTCCGTCTCCTCGACGGTGGCTGCGGCCTGAACAAGGACGGTGCCTTGTATGCCGTGCTGATCAAGCGCAGGCGCAAGATCAGGTGGCGCATAAGCCCGGTTCAGGATCGCGTTGTCCTTTGGCATCCAGTTGTAATCGCCGCGCAGCGGTTGCCAAAAATGCTGGTGCGCGTCGATTTTCATGCCACGCGTCACGTCGGTGCATCCTCGCGCATCAACCCTTTGGCCTTGAGGTCGGCCCATAGCCCGGACGGGATCACCGCTTGAGCCGCCTGCAGGTTGCCGGTCATTTCGGACACACCCTGACCGCCGGGGATCACGGCCACATGCGCCGGGTGGAGCAGTGGGAACTGGAACGCAGCGTCGACCATGCGCACGCCATGATCGTTGCAAACATCTTCGATGGCATTGACGCGGTCGATGATATCCTGCGGAGCGGGATCATAGTTGTACCAGGCCTGTTTGCGCGCCCCGGTGGCGAGGATGCCGGAATTATAGGGCCCGCCCGTGACAATCCCGATGCCGCGCGCCTCACAGAGAGGCAAAAAGCTGTCGAGTGCCTTTTGCTCCAACAGGGTATAGCGTCCGGCCAGCAGAAACAGGTCGAAGTCGCCGCGCTCTGCGAGGGTCTGGCACACCTCCCATTCATTGACGCCGCCGCCGATGGCCTTGATCACCCCCTGATCGCGCAGCGACACCATCGCGTCATAGCCCCGACCTCCAAAAAATTCCTCGATCCGCATGTCGGACATCTCTTTGGAGCCGTGGGAAAAGACACAAAGATCATGAACATAGAGGATATCGATCCGGTCCACGCCAAGGCGGGAAAAAGAATGCTCGAACGAGCGCATCACTCCGTCATAGGTATAATCATACTGCTCGCGGCGCTGCGGCACGTCGAACCATTTGCCTTCGCCCGTACGATGCTCGGGCGCGCAGGCTTGCATCAGCCGTCCGACCTTGGTGGACAGTATGTATTCACCGCGCGGTTTGTCGCGCAGAAACGGATTGAGGCGCGTTTCGGAAAGGCCAAGGCCATAAAGTGGCGCCGTATCGAAATAACGCACGCCGCCGTCCCATGCCGCATCCAGCGTCGCGCGTGCGTCCTCGTCGCTGATCGCGCGATAGAGGTTTCCGAGCGGCGCCGTCCCGAAGCCCAGTTCGGTGAATGTCAGCCCGCCATTGTTCAGCCGGTCCCAGTGACGTGTTTTAAGGTCCATGCGTGTTTTCCTCTTTTCCGTATTCTTTCAAACCTTACCCCAGTTTCCTTTTGCGTGAACAGCCCACCAATCCTAGTGTGAGGCATTGGGGGGTAGAATGACTGAAAATTTCACGCGTGTATTCGGGGCGACAAAGCCTGTTATCGGAATGGTTCACATTGGCGCCTTACCGGGGTCACCGTTGCATGACCCGTCGCTTGATCTGCTGGCGGCGGCCCGCGCTGATCTGCTCGCCTTGCAGGCGGCAGGGTTCGATGCGGTGATGTTCGGCAATGAAAATGATCGGCCATATGAATTCGATGTTGATACGGCATCGGTGGCCACCATGGCCGCACTGATCGGTGCGCTGAAATCTGAAATCACCGTCCCGTTCGGCGTCAACGTGCTCTGGGATCCGATGTCGAGCGTCGCATTGGGTGCCGCAACCGGGGCCGCCTTTGTACGCGAAATCTTCACCGGAACATATGCTTCGGACATGGGGCCGTGGACACCGGATGCAGGCAAGGCCATGCGTTATCGCAACCGGTTGGGTCGTTCGGATATGGCGATGTTGTACAATGTGTCAGCAGAGTTCGCCCATTCGCTGGATCAACGCCCGTTGGCCGATCGTGCGCGTAGCGCGGTCTTTTCCTCCATCCCCGATGCGGTTTTGGTGTCCGGTCAGATCACCGGAGAGGCAGCGGCCTTGCCTGATCTCGAAGCCGTCAAGGCGGTGTTGCCTGATATGGCGGTTATGGCCAACACGGGTGTCAAACACGATACGGTCGCGGATGTTCTGGCGATCGCAGATGGCTGTATCGTTGGGTCGTCCCTGAAGGTGGATGGAGATACATGGAACCCGATTGACCCGGAGCGCGCGCATGATTTCATGAAACGTGTGAGGCACGCGCGGGGATGAAGGACCGTCTCCGTCAAAATACGATGGGCCTGATGCAGGTGCCCGGCCTGTCCGGGCATGAGGATCGCGTGCGGCGTGACATTCGCATGCGTCTGGATGAAATGGGTGTTCAGAGCAAAACAGACCGGCTTGGTAACCTGGTCGCGCATTTTCCGGGTGAAGGCCCGTCGGTGATGCTGTTTGCCCACATGGATCAGCTTGGGTTTATCGTGCGCAAGATCGAAGCCGATGGTCTGATCCGGTTGGAACGGCTGGGCGGCGTGCCAGAACGGGCGCTGGCGGCACAGGAGGTGCTGATTTGCGTCGGTGAAGGACGGGACGTGCGCGGCGTCATCGCCAACAAAAGCCACCACGCAACCACCCCGGACGAAAAGTACCGGGTCGTGCCTTACCCCGAGCTTTACGTGGATGTTGGCATGACGTCAGCAGAGGCCGTACACGCCGCAGGCATCCGCATCGGAACTCCCGTAGTCTATGCGCCCCAAGCGGTCGCGCTGGGCCAGAATCGTATCCTGGGCACCAGCGTGGATGACCGCGCCGCCTGTGCCGTTTTGTTGGAACTGGCGCGCGTTTTGAAAGGCCGAGCCGCCGGGCCGCCGGTACATCTGGCCTTTACGGTGCTGGAGGAGTTCAACCTGCGCGGTGCACAACCGCTGGCGCAGGCGCTGCAACCAGACATCGCAATCCAGCTTGATCTGATGTTGGCCACGGACACGCCGGATATGGCGGCACGGGGCGATATGGTGTTGGGCGGTGGGCCGGGTATGAGCCTCTATTCCTTTCACGGGCGTGGCACGCTTAATGGCGTGATCCCGCATCCGGCGATGGTGGACCTGTTTGAACGGACCGCAGAGGCGCAAGGCATTCCGCTGCAACGTAGTGCGCAGGTCGGCGTGCTCACGGACTTGTCCTACGTCCAGCTTGTGGGGCAGGGCGTGGCGTCCATCGATATGGGCTTTCCCATGCGCTATTCTCATTCGGCGCGTGAGCTCTGCGATTTGAATGATCTTGCCGCACTGACCCGTTTGCTTGACGCAGCGCTTGCGCAGATCGGGCCTGATTTTTCCCTAGAGAGGGACGACTACACCTGATGGCATATACCTTGGGCATCGACATCGGCACCTATGAGACCAAAGGCGTGCTGGTCGACGAAAGCGGTACCATCCACGCGCAAGCGGCGCGCGGCCACAAGATGCTGGTGCCGCACCCCGGCTGGGCCGAACATCGCCCCGAAGAAGACTGGTGGGGCGATTTCGTTTTTATCTGTCAAACTTTGCTGGGCGAAAGCCGTGTTGATCCGGCAGACATCAAGGCCGTGGCTTGCAGCGCTATTGGCCCCTGCATGTTGCCGGTGGACGCGCACGGTGCGCCCTTGATGAATGCTGTACTCTACGGTGTGGATGGGCGGGCCGAAGCCGAGGTCCGCGAACTGACCGACCGCATTGGCGAAGACACTATCATTACGCGCGGTGGTAACGCGTTGACCTCGCAATCCGTTGGGCCAAAAATCCTGTGGCTGAAACGCAACCGGCCCGAGATCTTTGCGAACACCGCCTATATCCTGACCTCGACCAGCTTTCTTGTGCAACGGCTGACCGGGCAGGCGGTGATCGATCATTACACGGCGGCCAACTTTTCGCCGCTTTATGATGTGGCCACGCAGTCATGGACGGATGATCTGGCAGACGGCATTCTGCCTTTGGACAAGCTGCCGCGCCTGTTGTGGTCGAACGAAATTGCGGGCCAGATCACGCCCAAAGCCGCCGAGGCGACGGGTCTTGCCGTCGGCACACCCGTTACCGCCGGGACGATTGACGCAGCGGCGGAGGCCCTGTCCGTGGGGGCAGACCAGCCCGGCGATATGATGATGATGTATGGCTCGACCATCTTTATTATCCTGCGTGCGCAGTCGCAGGTGTCTGACCCGCGTATCTGGTATGCGCCGTGGTTGTTCGAGGGCGAACACGCGTCAATGGCGGGGCTTGCCACATCCGGCACGCTGACCCACTGGTTCCGGGATCAACTGGCGCGGGATCTGGACCCTGCAGATGCATTTCCTGTCCTGGCCAAAGAGGCAGCCGCGTCACCGCCCGGCGCAAACGGACTGCTGATGCTGCCTTATTTCTCCGGAGAGCGAACCCCGATCCATGACACGCTTGCCAAGGGCGCACTTTTTGGCCTGAACCTGACGCATACGCGGGGCGACATGTACCGCGCGCTGATCGAAGGCATCGCGTATGGCACACGGCATGTCACCGACACCTTTGCCGAACTTGGCCAATCGCCAACGCGTCTATTGGCGGTCGGTGGCGGCACCAAAAACGAACTGTGGGTACAGGCGACGTCCGACATCACCGGCATTGATCAGATCGTCTGCGAAAAGACGACGGGTGCCAGCTATGGCGATGCATTCCTTGCAGCCTTGGCTGTGGGTTTGGTTGCACGCGGCGACATTGCAAAGTGGAATCCGGCAGAGCGGACAGTTACCGCGCAGGCAGCGCCCATCTATGACACATCCTATGATCTTTTTCGCAGACTCTATGAGCAAACCAAGGATATCGCGGCGGAGATCATGTGAGTTCGGATTTCCGTGATGTCCCCGCTTTCTTGGCCGTCGCTCCATTCTTGTAACAAAGGCGTATTGCAAAGCAGATAGTCACTAAAATGCACGCTGTTTGAGTGCTGCGTACGAAGCGGCCAAAGCAAAACGAGGACTCATGCAATCCCGTCAATCACCACCAGATTGGTTGATGCAGTGGTATGGCAAATGATGGCCAGCTCCTTGTCGTCCGGATCGTTGTGCCAAGCCTTGGCATGAACCCGTCGAGATAGACCTGGTGTGCATCGGGGTCACGTATGTCGCGTTATCCGATGACATAGGCTGGCATGATAAACTCCTGTTTCAGCGGTGCTGTGCGCGTTGCACCGGTGAGAATGCGTCATCAATGTGGCCTGCATTGGCCAAGCCCGGGACTGTGCCTCTACTTCACGGCGCCTGCGGCCATGCCCTTGATGATGTATTTCTCAAGGAAAATCGCAACGATGATCAGAGGCAGGATCGCGGCCGAAGAGAGAGCCGCCATGGACCACCAATTGATCCCCTGCGATCCGGTTTGTGACGCCACCATGACAGGCAGCGTGGTGGCATTGGTGGCAGTCAACAGGGCGGCAAAGAAATATTCGTTCCAGCACAGCACAAGCGACAGGATGAAGGCCGCGACCATGCCGGGCAGGGCGATGGGCAGGACAATCTGAAAGAACGACCCCCAGATGCCGAGGCCGTCCACAAGAGCCGCTTCCTCCAGTTCGACCGGGATGCCCTGAAACTGATCCCGCATGATCCATATGACGATCGGCAGCACCATCAGCGTATAGAGCAGGATCAGGCCGACACGGCTGTCGAGCAGACCGAGGGATTTGTAAAGAACGAGAAAGGGAAGGGCGAGCACGACGGGGGGCAGGATCATCTGGCTCAGAAAGAAGAACGAGATATCCGAGTTGCGCATGAACCCGAATTTATAGCTGAACCGTGACAAGCCATATGCGGCGAGCGACCCCAGAACAACGGCAAGGATGGATGCTGAGATCGCGATGATCGTGCTGTTCCAGAACCGTTTCAGGAACTCTTCGCGCACCGTTGAAATTTCGCCGATCAAACGGGGAGATATCCCGATGGACTCCCAACCTTTCCAGCGCGGCGTGAAGTCGACCCAGGGGATCAGATTGCCCTTCATCACATCCGGCGCAAGCTTGAAAGAGGTCGTGATCGTCCAGAAGATCGGGAACAGGCAGACCACGGTCCATATCAATAACGCGCTATAGATCGCGATGCGACTGGCCCACCATTTGGTCTTGGCGCGACGGTCTGCGTCGTGGTCCTTGAAGATTGCATTGTTCATGCGGGTCGCTCCATCCACCGGCTGACCAATTTGAGCAGCAGCGTCACAAAGATGACGATCAGCACCAGATAGACCATCGCCAGAAGCGTACCGTATCCGACATTCGACCGATCGCGGTATTCGCGGAAGATAAAGCTGGTCACACTGTCCGTCGCCCCCCCCGGCCCACCCGAGGTGACGTTGATGATCACATCTGCCAGCTTCAGTTTAAAGATGATGCGGATCACGATGGCCGTTACGGACACTGGCAGCATGAGGGGAAAGATGACTTCCTTGAAGCTCTGCCAGCCGGTTGCGCCATCGACTTTAGAGGCTTCGATCACCTCGCGTGGAAGCGCCTGAAGCCCGGCCAGGAGCATGATCATCATGAACGGAATGAAGGTCCAGGCATCCATGGCCATGATCATGAACCGCGCGATCTCAGGACTGCCGAAAAAGCTGGGTTCGCCCCCGAACTCGCGAATGACGCGGCTGACGGGGCCAAAGCGCACCTCGAGCATCGACTTACCAATCATCCACGACACTGCGACGGGGCTGAGCATGAGCGGCAGCAAGAACACGACCCGAAAGAACTTCCGCGCCCGGATCTGAGCGTTGAGTAACAGGGCAAGTCCGAAGGCGATCACGTATTCCACACTGACGGCCAGAACGTAATACACCATGTTTTTCAGGGCGTTCCAGTAGAATTGGTCATTCCACATTTCACGCATGTTGTCCCAGCCATTGGGCTGCGGTCCGTTGGGCGAAGCGAGGTTCCAATCGGTGAAGGAGATATAGAGCGCAAACAGCAGGGGAAAGACCACGAGACTGATGACAAAGAGTGCCGCGGGCAAGACAAAGAGCGTGCGCTTGCCCTTTTCCCCGTTGACGATCACCTGTGCCGCACAAAGGGCTGTGGCCCAAAGCACGTAGGCGTAAAGGATCGGTCGCCAATTGTCGAAGCCGTTGCCGATGTGACCGGTCTCGTAGGCTAATTGCCAAAGCGCCATACCCGCGCAAAGCCCAGCCGTGCCCCAAACCATCAATTTTCCCAACCGCTTGCGGTTGTTTGAGATGTCGTCGGCGGTGACGGTGTGTAGAAGATCGCCATCCGTACTCATCGATGAAGCCTTTTGATGATTATCTTTGTTCTCACGCAAGGTGCTTTCATGATGCGTGCGGGGTGATCGAGTTCACAACACCCTCCAATTTGACTTTGTTCAGCAAGTTCGGGCCCTCCAGGAAAATCCAGAACTCCGTACGCTCGATACTCGGGGTGCCCACAAAACTGTCGATGTTTGGCAATGCGTGGCTGGTGAAGAAATCTGTTCCCGGCACGGAAAACAGCCCAAGGGCGAAGCCATCAAGCGAGACCATGCCGAAACCACGGGTTTGAAACAGCGGGTCAAACTCGGCCAGAGCATCAGTACGACCAGCCATAAATGCCAGGATATCGTTGGAGGCAAATTGAGTTGCGCCGTTTTCATCCAGCAACGTGTTGGGCACATCATTCAAAACGAGGGTCTGCATGCCAAAAGGGGCATTCGGTACACCGAGAAGTTGGCAATGTTCAAAGTCGGCGCAGAACCCGGCTGACCGGATTACCGTGCCCACTTTGGAGGTTGCCGCATGCTTCAGAACACGTGGGATATCCAGGTGGGCGACATTGGCCCCGATGCGTAACTCGACGCCTGTGAGCGCGGTTTGATAGGCCCCGATGCTGGCGCCGGTGATGGTGGGCGTTTGCGCAAGATCATAAGCGATATCGCCTTCGACCGTGAGTTGCCCTTGCGCGGCGGATGGTCCGACGAACTCGGTCATCAACGCACCCAATGTACCTCCGGAGGTGCCGACGATCTGATTGGGATCGAAGCCGACCGTGGCTTGAAACATAAAGCTGGACGTTTGCGCGTATGCAGATGCCGCCGTGACCATGGCAAGGAAACAGGAAACTAGACCCTTGAAAATCAATACGAAACCCCTGTTGGCAAGCCCGCCCAAGATATGACCTTGGGCGGGCATTCCGTTATCCGTTACAGTCCAAGCGATTCCTTGTAGATCGCGATCTGGTTCTCTCGACCAATCTGGTCGGTGATCTTTTCCCAGGCTGCGGCAATGGCGTCCGCCGTTTCCTGCGCTGATCCATACTGACCGGCATAGCCCTTGGCCAACTCGTCTTCTGCGACCGAGTAGTACTGGAAGATACCGGGAATACGCGGTTCGATTGCCGCATTCGGGTGGTTGTAGCTGTCTGCGTTGGACCCGAGGTAATCTTCGATAAAGGCACGATCGTACCCTGCTGCTTCCCACTCGTCGTACTGGAAGTGGGAATTGCGGTAAGGCTGGAAGCCCGATGGGTAGGCGGATGCCCAAAGCGACAGATCCTTGCCACCCAGATGGGCCGCTGCCGACCAAGCCGCTTTTTTCTTCTTCTCGTCGCCTTCGACGGTGGCCATGACGTACACACCCCAGCCGATATAGGCCATGTTCGGGGCTTCATTCATGGTGTCTTCCCATGCGCCGGCCTGCGCATTGTACACTCGATCCGAGGCCGGGTTGATGCCAAAGCCGACCACGTCGCCGACAACGGAAGTGTCCGAAGTCCGCGCGCTTGACCCGACATCCCCCCACCACATCAGCATGGATCCGGTGCCCGCAAGGAACTGCTGGAACGCGGTCGTGCCCGGGTCGGCGTTGATCTGGTCGGTGGGGTATGCGCCTGCCTCGATCAGGTCCATCACATCCTGAATGGCCTGGACCCATGCCGGGTTGTTGACCATCGGTGTCATGGTCTCCGGATCGAAGAGCCACGCGGGGCTGTTGGGGTGCTTGGCATAGGCGGCGGCGCGGTTCTCGAGGAAATAAAACCCAAACCCACCCCATCCTTTGAGCGGATCGAGATAGCCGTGGGCCGGCAAGCCGGTCAGCGGGTCTTCCTTGCCGACCAGATCCTTGGTCATCTGGTTGATTTCCTGCCATGTGCTCGGGACGTCTGGGCCGGCAATGCCTTCGGGGCCGAAGTAGTCCTTTCGATACGCAAATGTATGGCAGTCGCCATCAATTGAAACGCGGTACGTCTTGCCGCCCCATGTGCCGACCGGGGCCTTGAGGTAATCAACATAGTCGTCCATGTCGATCTGCTCTTTGACCCAGTCGGGCATCTCGGAGGCCAGACCCTTGCCCAGCACGTCCCCCTCGAAGGGCGCGCCCATTTCGATGATGTCGAAATCTACGGTGCCTGTGGCAATCGATTGTTGAAGGCGGGCATTATAGTCGGCCTGTGCAAGGTCGATCCAGTTGATTTTCGCGCCTGTGTAGGTTTCCCAAGGCTTTAGGAAGCCGCGGAACAGGAAGTTGTGCAAGTTTTGGTTGTTGAGACCCATAAACGTGAGTTCAACCCCTTCAAACTCACCCTCGGCCACATTCTCCTTGGTCGCGCCAAGGGTCATTTCACCGACTTTCTGCCAGTCACTATCGGTCGGAGAGCCTGCGCCCACACCCGGTATTTTCAATATCTCGGCACGTACGTTTCCGTGGGCCGCAGCCTGTGCCGCGCCTTTGGGCAACATGGCGGCTGCACTCAGGGCCGCTGTGCCTTTCAACATCTGTCGGCGGTTCATTTTCTGAGCCGCCTTGATGTAATCATAAAGGTCCGTTTTCATATCTATCCTCCCTGGATCGGTGACAAGTTTCGGCGTGGGCCAGACGTCTGAATGGCTTGTTTTTAGCTTGGTTTTGGCAGCCTTGCGTCCTTCGTCCCCTCCGCGAAATTTCACTATGATCGAGAATGACCTTAAGTCAACAAAAGCTGACGCAGCACGTGGACAACGAAATTTCCTTTCTCTAACGTCAGCTTTCTAAAGTGGGGGAAGGCTTTACATGGCTGGCGTCAGGATTCAGGACATCCGGAAATCTTATGGGGCGGTTGAGGTCATCCATGGCGTCAACGTTGATATAGAAGATGGGGAGTTCGTCGCTCTTGTGGGCCCCTCGGGCTGTGGCAAGTCCACATTGTTGCGGATGATTGCGGGGCTCGAGCCGATCAACGCAGGGACTATCGCAATCGGCGACCGGGTGGTGAACAATCTGCCACCTGCGGAACGCGACATCGCGATGGTGTTCCAGACCTATGCGCTCTACCCGCATAAATCCGTGGCTGAGAACATGGGCTTTGCCCTGAAGGTGGCCAAGACCGACCGGGCCGAGATCGCGCGGCGTGTGAAGGAAGCCGCCGAGATTCTCAGCCTCACGGAATACCTTGATCGCAAGCCGCGGCATTTGTCGGGTGGCCAGCGCCAGCGCGTTGCCATGGGCCGGGCCATTGTGCGCGACCCGCAGGTTTTCCTGTTTGACGAACCACTGTCCAATCTGGATGCCAAGCTCCGCATTCAGATGCGGACGGAAATCAAAGAACTGCATCAACGCCTGAAAACGACGACCGTTTTCGTGACCCATGATCAGATCGAAGCGATGACGCTGGCGGACCGAATTGTCGTCATGCAAGGCGGGCGGATCGAACAGATCGGGACGCCGCTGGATCTTTACGACAACCCGGTGAACGAGTTCGTTGCGACGTTCATAGGTGCGCCGTCGATGAACCTGTTGCCCGGGCAGTTGACCGCCGGGCGGGTGCGCGTGGGGGATCAGGAATTCGATGGTCCGGCGGGTGAGGGACCGGTGAGTCTTGGCGTGCGTCCTGAACATTTGCTGCTGGCAGAACAGGGCCTCGCGATGGAAGTGAAAGTGGTCGAACCGACCGGGTCCGAAACGATGGTGTTCCTGCGTTTTGAAGGTCAGGATGTTACAGCCGTGTTTCGTGAGCGTCATGACTTTGCGCCAGGACAGGTCATACATCTTGCGCCTGATCCGACCTATCTGCATTGCTTTGACGCAGCCACAAGCGAACGAATGGTGTGACCAGAATGCAAAACCGCACCGTACTTTGTTTCGGCGACAGCAACACCCATGGCACCATTGCGATGGAGACAACGACAGACCGACGCCGGCACGCGAAAGCAGATCGCTGGCCCTCGGTCATGGAGGCGCAGCTTGGCGCAGAATGGGACGTGGTTGCGGAAGGTCACCCAGGTCGGACATCGGTGTTTGATGATCCTATCGAGGGCGCTCACAAGAACGGGTTGCGGGCCTTGCTGACGGCACTTGAGTCACACCGGCCGATTGATCTTGTGATCCTCATGCTGGGTACAAACGATCTCAAGGCGCGCTTCAGCCTCTCTGCCAACGACATTGCTCTGGGCATTCAGCGTCTGACAGTCGACATATTGCGCTCCGACACCGGGCCGGACGGACAGGCACCACGTGTTCTGTTAGCCGCGCCCGTCATCGCGACAGAGACAGGGATATTCGTCGATATCTTTGCAGGGGCCGCAGAAAAATCCCGGGCGTTGCCTGACAAGTTGCACAACGTCGCCGCGCAACAGCACGTTGGATTCATTGATCTGAATGCGGTCGCGGAAACCGATCCGGTTGATGGCATCCACCTCGACGCGGCCGCTCAATCCGCCATTGGCTTGGCCATGGCGCGCGCCGTTTCAGACCTTATGACCTGACGCAACAGAACGGAGACGACATATGCTCAAAGGAATAGACCCGCTGCTGAATGCCGATGTACTCTATGCGCTGCGCGCGATGGGTCACGGCGATGACCTGATCATTGCTGACACCAACTTCCCCTCGGATTCCGTAGCCCGCGAAACGGTGCTGGGAGAGGTGTTGCGCATTGACCGCCCCGTGGCCGAAGTCATCAAGGCGGTGCTTTCTGTTTATCCGATCGACACGTTTGTGGAGGACGCAGCGGCGCGGATGGAGGTGGTAGGCGAGCCTGACACCCTTTTGCCGGTGATGGACGAGGTTCAAGCCGAAGTAAGCAAAGTGGACGGCCCGACACTGCTCGGGATCGAACGCTACGCATTCTATGATCGGGCCAAGCAGGCCTATGCTGTCATCCAGACAGGCGAACGCCGGTTTTATGGCTGCTTCGCATTGCGCAAGGGCGTCGTCCCGCCAGACGGTGAATGAAGATGGGCACTGTTGTCATTCTCGGAGTTTTTGTTGCCGACACGGCCTACCGGGCGGACCGAATGCCGGTCATGGGCGAGACGATCTTGGGCAATGCCTTCGCGCTTGGCCCCGGTGGCAAGGGGTCAAACCAAGCGGTGGCCTGTGCCCGGATCGGGGCCGAAACACACATGATCGCGATGCTGGGGCAGGACGATTTCGGCAAGCTTGCGCTTGATACATGGGCCGACGCTGGCGTCACCCCGCATGTGCGGCACCTCGCGGAAAGCTATACCGGGGCCGCCCACATCTTTATTGAGGAAAGCACGGGCAACAACGCCATCATCATCGCGCCCGGCGCTGCGGCCTTGATGCGGGTTGCGGATATTGACGCGCAGGCCGATCTGATTGCAGGTGCCGACGTGTTCGTCACCCAGTTGGAGCAACCGATGGAGGCTGCGATGCGGGGGCTGCAGATCGCCAAAGCCGCCGGTGTCACAACGATTCTGAACCCCGCACCGGCAGCAGAACTGCCTGAGGGCATGCTGGCCTTGTGCGACTACGTCACGCCAAATGAAACGGAATGCGAAGCGTTGACCGGCATTGCCGTACAGACAGATGCCGATGCGGAAAAGGCATGCGGGATGTTGCGCAAGCTGGGTGTTGGAACCCCGATTGTGACCATGGGTGAACAGGGTGCCTATTTGTACGGCCACGGGGTGGTTCCATCGGTGAATGCGGGCGCCGTCGTCGAAACAACCGGGGCAGGCGATGCCTTCAACGGAGCCTTTGCCGCCGCCTTGTCCGAAGGAAAATCACCGTTGGAAGCTGTTCGGTATGGCTGCGCCACAGCGGGAATTTCGGTCACCCGGGCCGGGACTGCACCATCCATGCCAAGCCGAAGTGAGGTGGAGGCAATTCTGTAGTCTGCGGCTTCGGAATGGGGCGAGGCAACTGGCGCTGCTGTTTTGATCTTTGCTTCGGAAGTCGAAGATCTCCTTTGTGCCTTCAATCTTGCATTTGAATAAGTACGCTACCGTATGGTGCTGAACGCATGTTGCGCGGCTTATCACACATGCCCATCAAAACAGTCGCGTCAGGCCTTCGGTTCTGCCACACTCTCGAAGGTTGCATAACGGGAGGTTGCAGAATGCTAGACACAACTACAAATGATCAGGTTACGGAATTTCTTGACCGGTTCGGGGCCGCGCTCGAGGGCGGGGATATCGATTCTGCGGTTTCGATGTTTCAGGCCGACAGCTATTGGCGCGACCTGGTGAGTTTCACCTGGAACATCCGCACGATGGAAGGGCACGATCAGATCCGCGATATGCTAAGCGCGCAACTGGCAAGCACCAAGCCATCGGGCTGGAAAATCGCTGACGGAGAGGTCGCCACGGAAGAGGGTGGGATCAGCACCGCCTGGATCACCTTCGAGACGGACGTGTCGCGTGGTTATGGTTTGATCCGCCTCAAGGATGGCCTGATCTGGACGCTGCTGACATCCATGACAGAACTGAAAGGACACGAAGAGCCTTTGGGCTATGAACGCCCTCTGGGGGCCAAACATGGCGCTGGCAAAGGCCGCCCGACTTGGGCGGAAGAGCGTGAGAAAGAGCAGACGGAACTGGGCTACGAGACGCAGCCCTACACCGTGATCATCGGCGGCGGGCAGGGCGGCATCGCCCTTGGCGCGCGTTTGCGGCAACTGGGTGTGCCGACCATCATCGTCGAGAAAAACGACCGCCCCGGCGATAGCTGGCGCAACCGTTACAAATCGCTGTGCCTGCATGATCCCGTCTGGTACGATCATCTGCCCTATCTGCCCTTCCCGCCGAACTGGCCGGTCTTTGCGCCCAAGGACAAGCTGGGGGATTGGCTGGAGATGTATACCAAGATCATGGAGTTGAATTATTGGACCCGCTCCGCCGTCGAGAAGGCCAGCTATGACGAAGCGACCAAGGAATGGACGGTCACCGTGGACCGTGACGGCGAACAGGTTACCCTGCGACCCAAACAGTTGATTTTTGCCACCGGCATGTCCGCCAAGGCCAATGTACCTGATTTCCCGGGGATGGCGACATTTGCAGGGGACCAGCACCATTCCAGCAAACACCCCGGCCCGGACGGGTTCAAGGGCAAGAAGGTCGTCGTCATCGGTTCGAACAACTCGGCCCATGATATCTGTGCTGCCCTTTGGGAGAACGACGTGGATGTGACCATGGTCCAGCGGTCTTCGACCCATATCGTGCGGTCCGATCCGCTGATGGAATACGGGTTGGGCGATCTGTATTCCGAACGCGCGGTCGAGGCTGGAGTGACGACGCAAAAGGCCGATCTGATCTTTGCATCGCTGCCCTACCGGATTCTGCACGAATTCCAGATTCCGATCTATGACAAGATCAAGGAAGTGGACGCGGATTTTTATGCGGGCCTCGAAAAAGCAGGCTTCCTGCTGGACTGGGGCGCGGACAACTCCGGCCTGTTCATGAAATACCTGCGCCGAGGGTCGGGCTATTATATCGATGTGGGTGCGAGCCAGTTGATCATTGATGGCAAGATCAAACTTAAAACAGGTCAGGTCAGCGAGATTGTTCCAGATGGTATCGTATTTGAGGACGGCTCCAAGCTGGAAGCGGATGTCATTGTCTATGCGACAGGCTATGGGTCGATGAATGGCTGGGTTGCCGATCTGATCGATCTGGAGACGGCGGACAAGGTTGGAAAAGTCTGGGGCCTGGGTTCAGACACGCCCAAGGACCCCGGCCCGTGGGAAGGGGAACAGCGCAATATGTGGAAGCCAACACAGCAAGACGCGCTGTGGTTCCATGGTGGCAATCTGCACCAGTCTCGGCACTATTCGCAGTTCCTTGCGTTGCAGATCAAGGCGCGGATGGAAGGCATCGACACCCCCGTCTATGGCCTGCAGGAAACGTATCATACAGGGCGATAATCTGGCCTGGTACGGCGTGGACACGCGCCGTGCCGTTTTACAGCCTTTGGCGCTGCGGTGATGAAAAGATGCGGCGCCCTGTCGAAAATGCACAGCAAATGCGTGCTCCGGCGCTCAGGTTAAGGGCCGGGCGGCTGTCGTCAACGCTCCCGTCGCAAGGCATGGCTGATCTTGATCAAGGACCGAGCCTGCCCGATAGTGTATCCTGAAATTAGAACTCTGGCTTCTGGAAACGACGTTTATGGATTTCAAAGATTATTACAAAGCCCTTGGCGTGGCGCCCGATGCAAGCGCCGATGAAATCAAGCGCGCCTTTCGCAAAGGCGCGCGTAAATATCACCCCGATATCAACACCGACGCCGGGGCCGAGGCCAGTTTCAAGGATGTGAACGAAGCTTACGAAGTTCTCAAAGACCCCGAAAAGCGTGCCGCCTATGATCAGTTGAGAAACGGACCACCGCCGAATGAAGGTCAGTATCAGCCCCCACCGGACTGGGACTCTGGGTACAGATTTTCAGAAGGCGGGCCGCAAAGCGACGAGGGCTTCAGCGACTTTTTCGAAAACCTGTTTCGGCGCGGACAAGGCCCGGGTCAGAAAAGATATGCGGAACGCGGGGCGGACAGCCATGCTCGTTTGCAAATCGATATCGAAGACGCCTATCAGGGGGCAACCCGCACGCTGAGCATGCGCACGCCTGTGGTTGGCCCGGATGGTATGATCACCATGAAGGATCGCAACATTTCCGTACGCATTCCGGCGGGCGTGTCCGAAGGGCAGCATATCCGGTTGGCGGGGCAAGGCACGCCGTCACCCGGTGGCACGGCAGGCGATCTGTTTCTGGAAGTCAGTTTTGCGCCGCATCCGGTCTATCGTCCGGATGGCAAGGATCTCTATCTCGATTTGCCGATCACCCCGTGGGAGGCGGCCTTGGGCGGTCATGTCGTGATGCCGACGCCGGGGGGCAAGGTCGACCTGCGTATCCCTGCAAATGCACGCAACGGCCAGAAAATGCGCCTCAAGGGCAAGGGTTTGCCCGGGACACCCCCTGGTGATATCTATGCCACCCTTGAAATTGTGAACCCGAAAGTATCGACCGACAAAGCGCGCGCGCTTTTTGAACAAATGGCCAAGGAAATGCCTTTTGATCCGCGCGCCCATCTTGGAGGATAGTGTTTTGAAAAAGACCACACAGCGCAATGAGATTGTTGATGCACTGACCTTGCAGGATCTGTGCCGATTTTGCCAGGCAGAGGAATCCTGGGTAATTGAACTGGTCGGGCATGGTGTCCTTGAGCCTGTTGGATCCAGCGTTGAGCATTGGAGATTTCGCGGAATGAGCATCGTGCGGGCCAAAAAAGCGTGTCGCTTGAACCGAGATTTGGGGATCAACACCGCCGGCGTCGCCATGGTGCTCGACCTGCTCGACGAACGCGATGCTGCGCTGCGTCGGTTGGCCCGCTACGAGATGCTGAGCAGCGGTGAGGTGGACCAATAACGCTGTTTCCAGCCCAGATTTGATGCTTTTGACTGCCTGACTTGGCGATCTTTGGCGCGAGTTGCATCGCCAGAGTTATATTTTGGCACGAACCACATTATATGAAACATATGACACACACGCAGATACGCATCGCGAGCTATAATATACACAAGGCGCGCGGCGTTGATCGTCGCCATGACCCGGAACGTATCTTGCAGGTGATCAACGGCTTGGATGCGGATATCATTGTTTTGCAAGAGGCAGACAAACGCCTCGGGCAGCGTCTGCCTGCGATTCAGCCGGAACTGATTGACAGCGAAACGGACTTTCGTCTGGTCGACGTTTCTGCAAACGGGATCAGCCTTGGCTGGCACGGCAATGCTGTCCTGGTGCGTCCCGGTGTGAACGTGGCTGGGGTTACGCGCCTGGAATTGCCGGGTTTGGAGCCGCGTGGAGCGCTTCGTATTGATCTCGATATCGGGGCGGGTCTGAGTGTTGTCGGCACGCATCTGGGGCTTCGCCGTCGGAACCGTCTGGCGCAGCTTCAAACGTTATGCGACGCCACACAAGACAGCGCCCATACGGTGATCGCCGGGGACTTCAACGAATGGTCGGAACGCGCCGGGCTCGAGCCGTTGGCCGACCGATTTGAAACACATAGTCCGGGGCGCAGCTTTCACGCTCGCCGCCCCATGGCGGCCTTGGATCGGTTTGCCCTCAGTGCTGGGGTCGAGATGCGTGACGCAGGGGTCGAACAAGGCCCCTTGGCCAAACGTGCATCGGATCACCTGCCGATCTGGTCAGACATTTCGGTTCCGCACGTTAAGGCGACAGACTGAAACTGAAGGTTGATAGACACGGAAGCGCGGTTTAGCGCGACAGTGCCGCCGCCGCTTTGGCCGCGGCCAAAATTTCCTCTGCGATTTCTTCAGCTTCTTCCGGCTCGAAATCCATCGGAATTTCGACACCTTTCGCTTCGACGAAAATGCGTACCATACCCTTGTCTGTCGGTCCGATTTGAAGGTTGGCTTCGATATCGCGTTCGTTGTTGATGCCCATAACGGCCTCCGGCGGGAATGAAGGCTGTTTGCTAGCTTGTAGAACCTTGATTGGCAAGCACGTTGCGGGCAATGTACCTTGATGGATGAGGTGATTTTGCGCCCCTTCAGGTCAACCGATCTGGACTGGCTCGTGGAACAGCATGGGGTGCTCTATGCCTGTGATGACGGGTTTGATGAAAGCTTCGAAGCGCTGGTGCGATCGATTCTCGAGGAATTCCTCGCAGACCATGATACCTCCTGCGAACAAGGTTGGATTGCGGAAGTCGGCGGGCAGCGCTTGGGGTCGATTTTTTGTGTGCGCGCCGATGCGCAGACGGCAAAACTGCGACTGTTTCTGCTGTTGCCCGAGGCGCGCGGCAAGGGACTGGGGCGGCGCTTGTTGCAGCAATGCACGGAGTTTGCGCGCATGTCTGGCTATTCCGGCATGAGATTGTGGACCCATGAAAGCCATGTGGCTGCCTGCGCCCTCTATGCCCGTACCGGATGGCGCTTGGAAAGCTCGGAACCGGTACATTCGTTTGGGCAGGATCTGGTTGAGCAAACCTGGAGCTGCGCCTTCTGAATTTTATCCCTGTGGCCGGTCTTGCAATCGTCGGCCTTCATGGGTATTTGGTGCAGCAGTGCCGCCTTAGCTCAGTAGGTTAGAGCGCTTGATTGTGGATCAAGAGGTCCCCCGTTCGAGCCGGGGAGGTGGTACCAAATCTATCCTTAAGTTCAGGCGCCTGCCCGGAGGAGTTTAGATACCTCATATTGTCCGTCGCCTTTGAGGGACACATGGGGGGACAATTATGCCGGGATGCCCCCTAAAATCGGCCAAAACAGCAGAATTCCACACTTGCGGTGATTCCGAATGCGTAACTGCTCGACCGCCTTGCGAAAGGGGTTGTGAACGCTGGCTTCGCAAAGTGATGAATGATCACCTTTGAGAATCTATTTCGCCCCTCTCTTCGAATTCCAGTTGTTCGACAAACAACGGTCAAAAACGCGAGCACGAAGCCACACCGGAAAGACACCGAATAAGACCCTTACTTGCAACGCTGACCTCAATGTCTCTATCGCTGTCGTCTGTTGCCAATGCCGGTGAGTGGATAGAGGGCCGGGTTTCCCATGTTCGCGATGTAGACACTATTGAGGTGGACAATCTGCCGGTGCGATTGAATGGCCTGGACGGTGCTGAACTGAATGAGCGTAAGGGGCGGGCCGGAAAGGCTTGGATACAGCGCCTTGTGCTGAGCAAGGCAGTGCGATGCAGGTTGAACGTGGTCAAAACGACCGTAACGTCGCCATTTGCTGTTTGCGGAGCGGTGAGGATATCGCGGCTTTGGCGGTTGCGGAAGGTTTCGCCTGTGATTGCCCGCGTTATTCGGGTGGAAAGTATGGTCAGTTGAACCAGGATTGGTTTTTTTACCGGAGTAGAGTCATGCTGTTTTGCAATGGAAAAGTTGTAAAAGACGCGCCTTCAAGCGGCTCGCATCCGCGAAGTCTGGCGCACGCAGCAACGCCATCAAGGACGCCCCATAGTTTTTCAGAAGAAGCGCGGGAGGGATTTTAGGATCTGGTAGCTCGGATGCTGCCGCCTGACACAGAAACCCAACCCGCCTACGCGGTGCTTATTTACGACAAAGCCGATCGCTTTTCTTTAGCCCGTCATTGTCGCTGGAAAGCCGCCTTGTCTACAGACCGAACAAATCGGCAACTTCAGTGTAATCCACGCCGAGGAAAACAATTGCACCCCCGGTATCCAGATCAACGACAGCATTGTAACCATCCATTGAAATGCTGGTCCCTGTCACGTTGACCAGTCGCACATCGTCCAACCCGACTTCAAAATCGCGGATCACGGTCTCGCCGCTCGATAGCGCGTTGAATAAAAAGACGTCCGCTCCGTCCCCACCGACAAGGATGTTGTGACCGGACCCGCCAACCAAAGTGTCGTCACCGACGCCGCCAATCAGCCTGTCGCCCCCAGTACCGCCGATCAATCTGTCGTCACCGTAACCGCCATTCAAGGTATCGTTGCCCTCGCCACCGACTAGGCAGCGGACTCATAAAACTCGATCCACAGCCTGACGGATGCCAGTTTGATCATCGACAGGAAATTGCGTGATGT
>NZ_JAIMIA010000190.1 GCF_019966495.1 Tateyamaria pelophila
CGGACACATGACCGCAACCCGCGATGATCACGACGTCAAAAAAACCTTGCTAAACAGGAACCGTCCACACATGGCAATGCGATGCCGACAGCTCGCGGGGGCATAGCGTTAATCGGTCTTCCGGTTGAACTGTGGGTAATGAGCATTAGTGTTGGATTATGAAACATTCTGCTTACGGAACCCCGTCGCAACATACACACGCGGCATTCAGCCGCCTGATTGCGGGCGAGCACGACGATCCTTTTGGCATTCTTGGGCCCCACCCAAATGGCGATGGCAGTACAACCGTCGCAGTGTTTTTGCCCGAAGCAGCAACAGTGTTTGCGCTTCAGGGCAACACCGATAAGACGCAGCTTGAGCCCGTGCCGGATGCCACGGGTGTGTTCCAGGGCGTTATCGACGAGGCTGCGGGATACCGCCTTCACGCGATCATGGCAGATGGTAACGACTGGACCTTCGAGGACCCCTACAGATTTGGCCCCGTTATCGGTGAACTGGACGAGTATCTGATCGGCGAAGGCACCCATGCGCAGCTCTGGGATGTGCTTGGCGCGCATGTGCGCGAGCACGAGGGTGTCACTGGCACCCATTTTGCAGTCTGGGCGCCCAATGCACGTCGCGTTTCGGTGGTGGGTGGATTCAATAATTGGGACGGGCGCCGCCACCCCATGCGGCGCGCGGGTGCCTCGGGGATCTGGGAAATCTTCATCCCGGGCATCGGCGAGGGTGAAGCGTACAAGTACGAACTTCTGGGCGCGGACGGCACGCTGCAACCTCTCAAGGCCGATCCAGTAGGCTTCGGCTCGCAGCACCCGCCGGAGAACGCTTCAGTGGTGCGCGACATTCGTGGCTATGGGTGGAATGATGCGGCTTGGATGGCGAAAAGGCACGCGCAAAACGACCGCAATGCTCCGATTTGCATCTACGAGGTGCATCTGGGCTCGTGGCGGCGCAAAAACGACGGACGACCCTTGTCGTACCGCGAGGCTGCGGTCGAGTTGATTGATTATGTGGCCGAAATGGGGTTCACCCATATCGAGTTGATGCCTGTCAGCGAATATCCTTTCGACGGTTCATGGGGATATCAGCCAGTCGGCCTGTTCGCCCCGACGATCCGCCACGGGCCGCCGCACGAGTTCCGCAATCTGGTTGAGGCTGCACATAACAATCGAATTGGCGTGATCCTGGACTGGGTGCCCGGGCATTTCCCCACTGACCCCCACGGGCTCGGCCGGTTCGATGGCACGGCGCTTTACGAACACGCCGATCCGCGTGAAGGCTTTCATCAGGACTGGAACACTCTGATCTATAATTACGGGCGGGCCGAGGTGAAAAATTTCCTCGTGGCCAATGCACGGTATTGGCTGGATGAATATCATGTCGACGGCCTGCGGGTGGATGCCGTGGCCTCGATGCTGTACCGGGATTATTCGCGCAAGGCGGGCGAATGGGTGCCCAACAAGGATGGCGGTCGCGAGAATTACGAAGCCATCGACATGCTTCGCGAGGTGAATACGGCCACGTATGGCGCGCATCCCGGCATCATGACCGTCGCCGAGGAAAGCACCGCCTTTCCCGGGGTATCACGCCCGGTATCGCAGGGCGGCCTGGGCTTTGGGTTCAAGTGGAACATGGGCTGGATGAATGACACGATCGAATACATGAAAAAGGATCCCGTTCACCGCAAGCATCACCACCACAGGATGACCTTTGGTCTGACCTACGCGTTCTCAGAAAACTTCGTCCTGCCGATCAGCCATGATGAGGTTGTGCACGGCAAGGGTTCGATGTTGGGCAAGATGCCCGGTGGCGTCGATGATCGCTTTGCCAACCTGCGCGCTTACTATGCGTTCATGTGGGGCCACCCGGGCAAGAAACTGCTCTTCATGGGGCAGGAATTCGGTCAGGCCGGCGAATGGAACCACTCCGGAGAACTGGATTGGGCAGCACTGAAGGATGCGCGCCATGCAGGTCTGCAACGTTTGGTGCGTGATCTCAACACCATTTACCGCGGCGAACCCGGGCTGCACGAAAAGGATACGGAACCGGACGGCTTCCAATGGATCGAGGCCGACGCCGCCCAGACGTCTGTATATGCGTGGCTCCGGCGCGGGAGTCTCGATGCCCCCAACGTTGTTGTGGTCTGTAATTTCACGCCGGTCGAGCAGCCGGGCTACCGGATCGGACTCCCGATGCCCGGCACATGGCGCGAAGCGTTGAACACCGACGCCGAGATCTATGGCGGACAGGGGCGCGGCAACATGGGAGCGGTAGAAGCCCGGCCCGAGCCCCATAATGATCAGGCCGCCAGCGCAGAGATTTATCTCCCGCCACTGTCGGTGATCTTCCTCGTTCATGACCGGAGCTAAAGGCTCCCTGCGACCCCGCCACAAAAGACCAACCCGCCCGCATGAGGGGGGATGACGCATACCAGGAAAGCCGAATACATGTCACTCAAGGACACCATAAACTTCGTTGAAGAGGCCGCGCAGGCCGAAGCCGATGCAACGCGCGAGTCGCTGACGATTGCGAAAAGCAGCTTTGAGGCGCAGTGCGAGATTGCGCGCAGGCTTGGCGGGCGGGTGATCGGTGACGTGTCCAAGTTTGGCTTCTGGACGCCGGAACTACTCGACGCGCGGGTTCCGACCAGCGATATCTTCCTCGAAATCCTTCGCCCGATCGATGCCATCGATCTGACAAGGTCGCATCTGGACGTTCATTTTGAGCGTGCTTACGTGCCCGTCATTCGCGAGGATGCCTATTGCTTCACCGCCGTTGCCGGAATGTTGTCCGGAGCTCAGGATGCTGTGGGCGATTTCTATGCGCTGACCTGGCGTGACGCCGAAGACAAGTGGCACCGCATCCTCGATCCACTGGCCGCGTCACTGCCCTTTGGCGCGATGGCGCCTGCGGAACTGTACGATGTTGAGGCCATGCAGGCGCGACGCGGCGATCTGGAATATTTCAAAGCGTTGAAAAGCGCAGAACCGCACAAGTTCGGGCCGCCTACCAGTATTCTTCAAATTCATGTCCCGACCGCGACCGCTGGCGGGACGCTGGCAAGCCTGACGCGGCACTATCAGCGCCTTGCCGAACGCATCGCCCGTGACTTGCCACTCGAACCTGCCGACCAGGTGTTCCTCGGCTATGACGCGGTGCAACTCTTGCCCGTGGAACCGACGACCGTATACGAGGCCGGTCCGGACTTCTGGGAGGAAAGTGACGCTACAAATGACCAGGTGTCAGTGTCTCTCCTGCGTCCGGACACAACGAACTGGGGCTATGATGTCGTGATCTCGGGAATGGCCGCCGTGAACCCCGTTTTGCTTGAATCGGGCCGTCCGGATGAACTGGTCGAGCTGGCCGCGACCCTGCATAATTTCCCATCCGGGCCAAAAAAGCTGATCTTTGACATCGTGTTCGGGCACTCGGACAATCAAGGCCGCAAGGCCCTGAATGGCCACTACTTTGCAGGACCCAACATGTACGGGCAAAACCTCGACTACCAGAACGCATCAGTGCGCGCGATCCTTCTGGAACTGCAACGACGAAAAGTGAATTTCGGCGCGGACGGTGTGCGTGTCGACGGCGCCCAGGACTTCAAGTGGTGGGATGCCGCCGAGCAGGAACTGCGCCATGACGATGCCTATCTGCAATCGATGGCCGATATCGTTCAGGATGTCGCCGGAACCAAATACCGACCATGGTTCATCTTCGAGGATGGCCGACCATGGCCGGAAGAGGACTGGGAACTATCTTCATCATACCGCTCGGTGATTGAAAACCAACGCGATGACGACGTGTTCCAATGGGGCCCGCTGACCTTCGCGCACAACACGCCCTTTCTCTACACGTTCTGGCTGTCGAAATATTGGCGTATCCGCGAAATGACATCTGTAGGCGAAAACTGGATCTCGGGCACGTCAAACCACGACACCTTGCGCAGGGGAACGCAAGTCAGTCCCAAGCTCAATGTCAACACGCGGCTTGGGCGATCGCGGATGGAGATCCTCGACAAGGCCTATGACAACCCCGCAGTTCACGTGCTCACTTACGTGGCAATGCCCGGGGTACCAATGGACTTTCTCAACGCCATGGCGCGTGCGTCGTGGGGCTTTATCCGAAATCAGGATGACCAGTACGGCGTCAAGATTGTGGCCGAAGAGGCGATCAGCCTCAAATGGCAAGTGGATGAATACAGCTATTCGATACCGGCCAACTTCGCGCGCTTGAAGTCTCTTGGTTTCGAGACGCGAGAAGAACTCGCAAGGTTTTTCGAATTCCTTCCGGCATTGGTGGAGGTCACGGAATATGACCTCGAAGAAATAGCGAAGCTTTTGAACGCGTCGGAACCGGAAATGGCCGGTCCAGAATTCTCCGTCGGCACTCTCAAGCAAATCGCAAAGGCATGGATGGATGACATGCACGACTACTGCAACGTCTCCAATTCGCTGTCATCTCTGGAGGCCAATCAGGCTCATTTCTGTCTCCAGTTACGCAACTTCCGCCGTGCGCGACCATGGCTGCGGGAAAACTACCGTCCCGGGGATCAGTTCGGCTATCTGGAGCCGATCGACGGACGCACCGTGTTCACCTCGTTCCGGAACGGGCCGGATGGCGAGCAGGTGTTGACGGTCTCTCACATGGAAGGCAAGCCGACCAGAGAGTTCGATCCGCTGAACCTGCCGATTGAGGGGATTGAGGGCGACGGTTGGCGCATTGCCTTGCGAACACCCTCGATCGGGTCGGACTACGAGGGCGGACCAATCACGTTGAGGGACTCGATGTCGCTGGTCTATGTCCGCAAGAGTTGATGGCGCGGCCCCACAGCGCATTCTTTCGCAAATCGACTTCTTCAGCTTGTGGGCGACTCAGACCGATTCAATTCGCCGGCAAACTGAATGTTGGTAGAAAAGCCTCTGCTACTGGGAAATCAGGCGTCGTGTCGCGGCCAGACTTGTACAATCCCGACCCCCAAAAGCAACAAGTGCAAGATGCACTTGCCGTGCTTCGATGTCTGGCTTGAAGACTGCGGTCAGACGATGCCGGGGTCCGTCATGACGAATAAGCCGGCCATCAAGCTTAACAGCAAGACGCATGCCTGATGTCGGGATATTCTCCCGCTTCGACCAGCTCCCGGGCGAAGGCACAGGCCGTATCAGTGAAGCTGACAGAGTGCTTGAACGCTCATGTTACCTCCATTGGTGCTCCATCAGAGCACCAATGAGTGCACGATTTCGCAATGGGTGGTTGGTGATTGAGTACGCCGCACAATAAATTCAAGGCGCCGGTTCAACTGATATGCGATGGGACGGCATGACCAAATCCAGCCCGATTTCTCCTTACTATCGCCATCGTTTCTCACCAGACGACCGTGCTGCAGGGATCGGCCGCTCAAAGCATTCCGAGCGTTTTCTGTGACGTGAACGGCGATCGATGCCCCATGAATTCAACGATGCCCGTCTGGACAAGTTTGAAAGGTCACGGAATCAGGTGGCGAACCCATCTGACTGCAACGTGTCTTCTGAATTGACTGCGCGTGGGGCCAATCCGCCTCCAAATTGATCCCTCCAACACGGGCCGTCTGCAGAGCAGATGGACAACAACGCCACGTCGAAATGAGAAAAACCGCTACAAATTTTGCAAACACGATTATCTGACCAAAAACATATTCCAATATGTGCATTGGTTTGATCTAGATCAAAAACGCATTCTCATATTCATATATAATAAAGTATCCTCACGACTCTTTCGGTCTTTGTGAAGCAACATGTACCGCACGGAGTTGGCTGCAGGTTTTGTCTAGGCAGCACACCCATTAATTCTTGTTTGATTGCATAGTTTTGTGATTCAGTTTCGTTCAAACAACGGGCGGGAGGA
>NZ_JAIMIA010000191.1 GCF_019966495.1 Tateyamaria pelophila
GCCGCCGAACAAGCAAAGGGGCCTGGGCGCCCAGCTCAAAGAGCGACACCGGCTAACATCCAAGCTGATTGACGCGCCGCGACAATCAAAAACACAAAACCCTTGATCGCGATAGAAAACGACGGCATCGTCTCAAGTGTCGCGACCAAGGATTCTCATCCTGATTGACGCGCTCCTCGCATCCAGATTGTCGCGCTACACCCAGATCAGATCATGCCATATAAGAGGGGGTTCCCTTGGTGCTTACCTATACTCGCCCGGTTCGGATACTGAGGTTGATGCGGCCATTCAGGTACAAAAGCCCTTGGACGATGCAATGGCATGTATCCATGATCAAAGCCCGAACCACAGTTTCGACCAGTTGCGTTTGGTACTGCGGCGAAGCGGAAACTTAAAACACAAAACGGTGCCAGGACACAGGGCAGCCTAGCGGTTCCGCAAGTACGCAGCATAGACATGGAAACGAATAGAAAGCGTTTCAGCTACCAATGGTAGTGAGGTGCTGTTGCACCCATCCGTTCTTACGAAGGCAAATAGACCCAAGGCCGTCGCTTTGTCCGATTATGCTCGTTTGAAAAGGTTATCAACCACCCAACAAAGTCAAAGCAATCGACGCACCAGTAGACCCTGCGCCAAAAGAACTGAGTTGTGATCGCGCAAGATAAGCCGTTATTACAGTATCCAAAACTTCAGGATCAGCAAATTCTGACGGGTCTGACACCCCAAAGACACTCTCGCTCCGTTCTTGGAACACACTGAGTTGCTGATCAATATCTACCTGGCCGAACGCCTCTGGCAATCCAAGCGCAGTTTCAAACATGCTGCGCAAAGGTGGCTGTCCCATGATGGTAAACCACTTCGCAGCTTGCGAGCTCTCGACCGACATCGCATCCGGAAGCGTCCGCTCTGCATAAAGAGCGATGCGCATGGTGTCATCTTGTGCACCAGTCGCAATCTCAAAGCTGTTTGCATGAAATTTGGCGATGATGTTCTCGGCAAAGCCGGAGCTCAACGACCCACGCACTTCGCCGGGGCCCAAACCAAACGCACCAGACAGGTCGCTGTATCGGCTATCGGTAAATCGGTTTGCCAATGCATCGTCGGCCGTCGTACCGTCACTCAACATCTTTTGAATAAAAAATGTATTGTTAATGTCATCTTCAAGGCCGAACGCCCCCAAAGCGACAGTAAGCAAACGTCGATCGGCCACAAGATCTTCTGCCGTCGTGACGGTGCCGATATTTTCTGCGAAGTAGTCTGTGTCACGCTGCAATTCGGTGGACTGAGTGAACGTCTCAAACTGCCGATCATAGGTGCGTTGGAGAAACTGCCACCCAGTCAGGCCGGATGAAATCAAGACTGGTTGAAACATAGCTTAAGCGCCAGCAGCAAGCAGACGTTCTTCGCGTGGCAACAATGTGCGTAACGCCTTCAAACAACGATAATGATCGCCTTCAACAAGGGCATGTGAGGCTAAATCCAAGTGTTTCCGACTGTCATGATCAATAAAAACCTGGCTTAACTCCTCTACGCTACGCAACAGATTGCGACGGACTTCATCAGGAGATGCATCACCGGACAGGACCAGTTGAACGGCATAGCAGACGCGCCGAACTGGTGTCTTTGCATCTTCCGGATGGATTGCGTCACGCAACCGCAAGATATGGGCGTCAGGCGTCATTATGGCCAGTCGACTGCGACGATCGCCATTTTCGATGACCGCTCCATTGATCAAAACACGCTCTTTCGGACTTAGTTTGAGAATGAGACCACTCATTGCGACGGCCCTTCCTTTTTCAGACCGCGCAAGACGGCCATGTTGATTTCCAGCAATGGCATGATCGACGCCCTTTCACGGAGTATCTTTCGGGTGTGCTGCTGGGTAAATTCTGCCAAATAGATGATCCGTGCCTTTAATTCATTGGGAAGCGGATTATTGGCATCAGCTATGTCCACGACTAACGCGGCCCATAGTCTTTGATTGAGGTGCAATGCCTCCGCATAAGCAGGAAAATCTGTTTTTGCCTGCACCGCTGCATCCCGCATGCGCTGCGTTATGCGGGCAACCGCTTCATATTCGGCGCGGCGGCCGTTTCGTGTTGAAACCGCGTTTTCTGCATATCCGCGTAAAGCCTGAGACGTCGCGTTCACGTATTCACCTATTTGAAATGAGAGTCACAAAAAGGGTAGCGAGGCGCCGAAGGTTAGCGCCTCGCCACTTTGACTTACCTGAACAAGGACAAGATAGTTTGCGGAGCTTGGTTCGCAATCGACAGCGATTGAACCCCCAACTGCTGTTGTGTTTGCAGCGCCTGTAATCTGGCCGATACTTCTTCCATATCGGCATCCACCAGCGAACCAATGCCAGATTTCAGCGAATCTGTCAGCTTGCTGATGAATTCCGATTGCGTTTCAAGGCGTCCTTCAGCTGAACCAAAAGCTGCTGCCGCATCAATCGAAGTCGATATCAGACCTTCGATGGCAGTCAGCGCCTGACCAGCGCCAACTTCGGATGAAACGTCAATCGCACCCAGCGCACCAAGACCCGCTCCATTGGCCGCTGTACCTGGCGTACCACCTGATGACGTCTTAACCGTCACGTCCAGGTTTTCTCCAGATGCGTTGGTCAACGTCAATGCGTTACCTGAACGTGCAAGACTGTAGTCACCAGAAGCCGTTGACGCGTCGAGGTAAGCACTGACCTGAGAGAACAAGTTTTGCGAGACACTTTCCGCACTATCGTCTGTTCCCGCAACATACTCGAATGTTCGGCTGCCGACGGCTGTGCCGCCACTGCTTTCCAATTGAACGTCTTCCAACACGATCCGATAGCTGGCGCCTTCAGACACGCTTTCGATCGTAATCGCCGTGTTACCGGCAGATGCAACCGTGACTGCGGTATCGTCATTTGTTGCGCCGTTGGTTGCCAAACTACCATCGTCAACGTCGGTCGGGCCAAACGTCGCAGTGGAGGCTGTCGTAGTCAGAGACAGATCCTGGCGGTCAACCGAGATTGATTTTTCACTAACCGTGCCGTCCGGCGCCCGATCCAGAGAAGACAGGACTTCCACCGCATCAGTGCTCGACCCGTCAATGAGGTTGAGACCATTGAACTGCGCTGCCCCGACCACCGAGACGATCTGATCGCGCAATGCGACAATGTCGGTTTGGAGTTTGTCACGATCGACGTTTGACTCTTGCGCTGCTACGATTTTGCCTTTGATATCTGTCAAAAGGTCGGTCACAGTTTCGGAGGCATTCCTGGCGACCGCTACAGTCGATTCACCCAAGCTGAGGCCTTCCGAAATCGCCTTGAAACCTTTGACATCCGATTCCATCACTTTGGATATGGCCCAAACCGCAGAGTTATCTTTGGCAGTAGCGACCGACTTACCGGTCGAAATCTCTCCTTGCGTGGTGGCAAGATTTTTGTTGATGGATTTCAAAGTCTGCAACGCCACCATTGCGCTGTTATTTGTAAGAATGCTCGACATGTGCATTTCCTTTTGTCACGACGCTTTGCGTCAGGGTTTACGTACCGCCCCACATGGACGGACCAATTGCCGTTCTGACAAATGCACTCCCCTTATTCGGGGCCATGCGCCACTCACTCCGAGTGCAAGCAGACCATGCAACCTATTTCACTAACGCTTTCCTAAACCGCGGAATGCTTGTCGCTCGCATTTGAATCAACTGCACTAAGCTCGTTTCTCAAATGACCGATCGATGCATGTTTCAACCGATGTCTTACGGCCAGCAGAATCGTAGGTGTCCAAAGACTGTCGAACCCGCCGAATCGCTGCCAGACGCCGTGCGACGGATCGAATACCGCCCAGCGCTGTATTCAAAAGCGCCTGGTTCCGTTCGAGCTTGGTATTCAAGGCCACCAAATTCGCTTGATCCTCAACGTCCATTCTATTGAGAGCTTCGATCAGTTGTTCCTTTCGATCATGCAGACGCGCGATCTCGTCGAGGTTTCCTTCCAGCAATGCACGCCGCTCCGCATCCAGAAGATCATCAAGGGAGTCTACCGTCGTCTGGAGGTTTTCATTCATCATTTTCGCGTTCCTTCAATGCGTTAAACAAAGCTTCGGCGAGGCCGATCCCCCCCGCCGCCACCATTTCTTCCGCTTGCGCCTGGACCAGAAAAGATGAAAACTGATCTTCGCCTTCTCCGCCACCAAAGGCGGAGCGGCTTTCCCCCAGGCCTGCGGCCTTCAGCATTTCTGCCAAGAAAGTAGCTTCAAGTTTTTCCGCGGCGCTGCGCAAGGCGACATCGTTGGAAGGTTTTTTAGGGGGCACAGAGCTACCGATTTTGTGCGTCTCCATAATGAATTCCTTCAATTCGACAGATTTTTCCGATGATGCCGGCAAATCAGTAAAGAAGCGGTAACTATCCCCGATGCATGTTTCAGAAACGCGGAAGAATCCGCCGGAGAAAGCGATGCAAACCACAATAATATCTGTTCTGTCCAGTCGGACAGCTGCTCAAAGCACACTATCATCGCCCGGCCAGGCGGCGCACATGACACACGAAGAGCGTTCATTCGACTTTTCCAGAGCATTTGAGGAAGCCGCGCCGGAGTCGGCGAAAGCTTTGATGGCAGAACGCCACAACGCATCAAAGGGTACAGAAGGAGAAGATGGTCATGACCGCAGAACGGAGCCAGATACGGGCTCCGAAGACATGCAGAACGGTGAAGCCCCGACAACTGCGATGCAAAAAGACATCCGACCGCAAGACAGTCCCGATCGGCTTTTTGCGGCGACGGCGGAACCCATCCATGCCTACACATCCGCAGAGCCGAAACAGTCCGAGATAGAACCCGGCATAACGCCATCTGCTTCCAGCGCGAATCCTAAGTTTCAGTCCACGGCCGAAGAAAACGGACCGACAGCGCCTGGCATTCCAACACGCGCCGCAAAGGTTCATCACACGGTCGCTTCCACAATAGTCAATGCAGCAGCTTACCGAACCGATGCGGCACTAAATCCTGATCTCAATACAACTGAGCTTCACTCCACAGCACGCCAAACCAGCCATGAATCGACTGCTTTCGCTAACGATCCACCCATGCAGTTTTTGTCCTCAAAGCTTAACGCTGACAGCCTTGGCCGTTCACTGACTGCCGAGGCGCAGGGGTTGATGACGACCCCTTCCGGCGAAACGCGTACCGGAATATCCTTGGAACGTAGTATAGCAGGAAGCTCACTGCATTCGGACAGCGCAGCGGCGACTGCCATATCGATGCAGTCGCTCGCAAAAATTGAGGGTGTTTTAGTCAATCCGGGTTCCGCTGACGATTCGGGACAACCAGTGAAACTGATTTCTGCACAACCGCTTCATCCTGAAGAAACCGCGGCGAAGTATGCGCAATCGGAGGACAAAAACAACACAAACCAAAGCGTGCAGACACAAACGACAGTGACAGCAAGACAAATGCCCACGCCACGAGAATACGCAGCAACACAAAAGCCTTATGACGTTGGGACGGCTTCCGCTCAGCCGGTCCAAATTCACCCGGGCAAAATGGCAGCTACTCCGGTACAGCCGACCGGGGTGCAAACAATCAGCAATATGAAGTGGGAACCGGCGGCGGCGGGTTCACAGGATACGGCCCAGGAGTTCCTTTGGGACTTACGCCTACAGACTACACCCGTGCAGCAGCCGCACGCTTCATCGCTGCACCGCCAAGAGCTACCCGGCCATATCACGCAGCAACTGGCTCAAGCCATACATCGTAGTCCGGACCGTGCGGTCGAAAGGTACTGTAACCTGACGTCTGGAAATTTAGTTGGAGATTGCGCTGAGAGCCCCTGCCGAGGCGTGCCCCGGCAGAGG
>NZ_JAIMIA010000192.1:0-1612 GCF_019966495.1 Tateyamaria pelophila
TTTTGGCTCCGGCGGTAGGGGCCGCGAGCGTGTTTCGTCATGTTCCACAATGTTGCAAAATTCCTATATTTCTTAGGGATATAGAAGAAATCCCGTTTCGGGCGGTTGCATTGTGTTTCACATAATGGCAATTTTATAGGCACGCGGGTAGGCCCGTAGAAAAATGCCGGAATAGAACCCCATGCCGAGAATTGCCGACGAACTGAGCGCGCTTGAGGTCAAGCGCCTGATCCACCCCGGAGGCCGGGGCAATGCGACCTTTAGCGTGGGCGGCGTCACCGGCTTGCAGATGCAGATCACGCCGAACGGGGCGAAGTCTTGGCTTCTCCGCGTGACGGTTGGCGGCAGGCGTCGGAAGATTGGATTGGGTAGCTATCCGACGGTTCCCCTTGCGGCGGCCCGTGAGCGCGCCCGTGATGCGCTCGACAAGATCGCGGCAGGTGTAGACCCGGTAGAGGAGCGAAGGGCCGCTCAGGCGGCCCTCCGCGCCGCGCAGGCCCGATCCCTAACCTTTGCCGAGGCGATGGAGCGGTTCGCTCCGAAGAAATTGGCGGAATTCAAGAGCGAGAAGCAGTGCCGTCTCTGGCGCAATAGCCTTCAAATCCATGCTGTGCCGATCCTCGGCAGTATCCCGGTGGACCAGATCACGCGGGCTGATGTGCTGCGCGTCCTTGAGCCGATCTGGACGGAAAAGACGGAAACCGCGACGAAGCTGCGTGGGCGGATCGAAGGTATCCTGACGTGGGCCGAGGTCGCGGGGCATTGCGAGGGGCCGAACCCGGCCCGGTGGCAGGCGAACCTCGATCAATTCCTGCCCAAGCCGTCGAAGGTGCGAAAGGAAGCCCATTACCCGGCGCTCGCCCTTGCGGATGCGCCCCGGTGGTGGGCCGATCTGCGCGGGCGCGACGGAATGGGGACCTCCGCGCTGCAATTCGTCGTGCTGACCGCCGCCCGGAGCGGCGAGGTCAGGGGCGCAGTGTGGTCTGAAATCGACCTCGGCGCGGGATTGTGGACGATCCCCGGCGAGCGGATGAAGATGGGCCGCACCCATCGGGTGCCTCTCAGTGCCGAGGCGGTCGCGGTCCTCCACGACCTGCCCCGGATGCAGGGCAGTGACCAACTGTTCCCAGCGGCAAGGGGCGGTATGCTCAGTGACATGGCGCTGAGCGCAACCATGAGGCGGATGCAAGACACCGAGAAAAAGGGGGGGCGACCCGGATACTGCGACGCCATGAACGGTCGTCCTGCGACTGTCCACGGGCTGCGCAGCACGTTTCGGCAGTGGACCGCCGAACGCGGGTTTGACCGCGATATGGCCGAAATGCAGCTTGCTCACGCGGTCGGCAGCGATGTGGAGCGGGCCTATATGCGCAGTGATATGTTGGATCGCCGCCGCGCTATGATGGCGGCATGGGCCGGGTTCCTTGCGGGCAATGAGGCTGGGCAGGTCATGCCGATCCGGGGGGCCTCCGCATGAGCAAGCCCCGGCAAAGCCGGATCGACTTGGCGAAGTCGTGGAAACCCGTCTGGCAGCGCATTGAGGCCGACGGGCCGGTGGAGACAGAGCAGGACGGTAAAAAAGTCTTTGCTGCCGTCAACGCCGAAATAGACC
>NZ_JAIMIA010000192.1:1868-3512 GCF_019966495.1 Tateyamaria pelophila
CGCGACGGTCGCCTTCCGTGAGGTTCCGAATATACCTGAAGCAAAGCGCGTTAGAGAAATGTGTTTTCCCTATCCCCTTGCGCCCAATTACGGTGACGCTGCAAACGATGACTACGTCCTGAGGGATGGCCTTTGGAGGGCCGTCCAAGGCGTCTCGGAGTGGGCGGACCTCGCCCGCGCGCTTGAGAGCGCTGTACTGGCCGCCCACGGCCCGGACAAAGGAGGCGGCACCACGCTGGCCGAAAAATTGCAACCCGATGAGCGTGACCGGTTCCTGTCCGGTTTGGCGGCCCTCTGGCGTGACACCGGGCGCGACATTCCGAAGGGCAAACCGAAGGAGCGCGAGCCATTCATCGAATTCGTCACGGCGCTGCACATGGCGATGGGTGCGGGCGACATTCCCGACATCGAAGCGCTGGTCGGCGCGCTGGCCATTTAAACCCAATACCCCCCCCCCTTGGCATGGGGGTATTGGGTGTGACCTGCAACGCAATGTGGTGCAAATGGTCGGCAGCCTAACGAAAGGGGTTGCACCATGTTTCTCACCGTCGATCAGGTCGCTGACCGATACAACTGCTCAAAATTCTCCATCTGGCGCTGGGTGCGTGAGGGCCGCCAAGGCTTCCCGTCCCCGATCAGCCTTTCGCCCGGCTGTACCCGCTGGCGCTTGTCCGACCTCGAACGCTGGGAGGCCGAGCGCGCCGCCGAAGGAACGGCGGCATGATCCAGATGCAAAAGAACCGTCGCGAAAGCCTCGTAATCCGGTTGCGCGAGTATAAAGGCCGCCGCTTCGTCGATTGCCGCCTACATTACCCCGGCGAGGACGGCGAATTGCGCCCAACCCGGCAGGGTTTCACTCTTAGCCTCGACCACGCGGGCGACCTTGCCGACGCTATCGTGACCGTTGCCCGGCAGGATCACGTCGATGACGATTGATCCGGAAAAGCACGCCACCGACCGGCTTGATGCGGAGTGCCGAGCGAATGACAGGAAGTCAGGCCGGACGCCTCCTATTGTTGAGCAGATCAACAAGACCAAGGGTCTTTTGCGGAAGGCTATCCGACGGGCTGGCCTTCCGCCGTCGCTGTGTCGGCAGGCCGCCGGCATGGTTGGCTACTACGCGCACAAGCGCATGAGTAACTTTCATACAGTCTATCCGGGCATGAAGCGGATGGCCGAATGGGGTGATTGCACCGAGAGGCAAGCGCGGCGGAACTTCGCCCAGCTTGAAGCCGGGAGGGTGATCTGGCGCGTCGGCGCTGAGAAGGGCGGGCGCAGGCTAGCGACCGAGTGGATCATTGATTTCGGCGGGCTGAAAAAGTGGCTGATATTGATCGGCGCGAACCCGTCGCCGATGCTCCTCGGCTTGCTCGAAAGTATCCTCATCGGCGGTGCCCCATACCCGAAAGCGCAGCCCGAAAACCCGGACATGGTGGGGGGCGAAATCGACCCCGAAACCCGGACACCAAACCCGGACATAAACCCGGACACCATGTCCGCCCGTAGTATAGTAAATGGCAACCGTCGCAACGGGGCGTCCAGCGTAGCGCCAGCCAAGCGTCGCCGGGGTGGGTAATGAGGATCAGCCCTTCCACCCGTCATCTTCGTATTTCCGGTCTTTTGATCCGGCCCATCGCGAAGGGG
>NZ_JAIMIA010000192.1:3716-5725 GCF_019966495.1 Tateyamaria pelophila
TCGCGGCGATATCCTTCGCTCCGCTATTGCAGAACTCCGCGAGCGGCTGGCCCCGATGGGCCTGCCGCGTCGGATGCCGGGGGCTATGATCGCGGAGTGGGTGAATGCGGCGCTAATCGAGGAATGTCGCCTGCGCCGCTGTCAGGACAGGACGGGTTGACCCTTGGCCGCCCGCGCCCGCCATATCCCGGACCACTCCGACTTCGCCCTCGACGGCGACGCTGGGCTGCGCGCGGCGCTGGACCTTCACGCGCTGGCGGAGGCCGGGCTGACCGCCGGGCCGGAAGCCCGGCGGGCCGCCCTTGGCGTCCTGCGATGGCTGGATGGTTGTGTGGGAACAGAGGGATCGCTCGACGCGGCGATGGGTCTTGCCGCACCGGGCCGCACCCATTCCCGCCAGCGGCTCCGAATGGTGCGCCGTGACGCTGCTCTGCGCGCACTGTGGCGCGCGTGGAGGGCCGACCTCGGCCCGACCGCCGCCGCCGACCTCATCGCGCAGCACTGGCGGCGCTATGCCACCTCCGGTTGGCCGAGGCATTGGAATGCCGGGACAGAACCCGCCGCCGAACCGGAGGCGACGCTTCACCGCCTGATGGTCAAGGGGCAGCAACCCCTCAGTGCCAACCGCCTGCGCAAGATATTGGGCGAAAATGGTCACTTTCCACCCATGGAACTGACCAGCCCGACCGACGATCTTTGAAACACGAAAGGAGCGCCACCCATGAAACTAGACGTAAACCGCCTTAACCACCTGCGAATGATCCGCCGCGACCGGCTGGCGGCCTGTAGGGCCGCTGCCGACGACCGCCTTGAGTTGCGGGACCGGCTGCGTGACCTTGAACGGCATCGTGCCCGGATCGAAATGAACCACGGGCCAGATCGCGAGGCAGAGGCCCTTGATGGCACTAATCGCCGGATCGAAGCAGCGAAGCGTGAACTGGCGGAAATGACCGACCGTGAGAACGAACTGGCGCAGGCTTCGTCGACCGCCGGGCAGACCTTCCAGCGCGCGCTGGAATACGCGCAGGCCAAGGGCCTTGATCTGCCCGACGATCTGCGACCGCAAGACTTCGGCGCACCGGCAGCACCCGTTCAGGAGAACGCATAATGGCCGCTTTGATTGAAAAACTGACGACACGCCGGAAGGCAGCGACCAAGGGCGCGGGTGATGCTCGCAAGGCGCTGTCCGAACTTCGCCAGATGGGCTCGCGCCTTCGCGACCAGCGGGCCGATATAGAGGCTCGACCTGTGCCGTTGGCGGAGGCGCAGGACGCCGCCGCGCAGGCGGTGCTGCGCGAAGCTGAGGGGGCGATTGCAGACCTGAACCTATCAAGCCTGACACGGCCCCAAGATTGTCGCACACCCACTCTAAGCCTAGATGCTCGCCAAATGGCGATGCTGGCCTTCGCGTCTCAGGCTGAGGGCATGGCCGCGCTACTTAGCGCGGCCCTTGCCGAGCAATACCGCGATATGCCTCAGGGCATCGCAGCCGATGAGCGGGCCGCCACGCTCGCCAAGATCGACGCCGACTTGCTGGCCTGCGAATTAGCTGAGGAAGCAACGGTCCGCGAACAGGAGCGCGAAGGCGCTGCCCCGCTTCGCCGGGGCGACGCCGACCCGCGCGCCGTGTTGGCGAATGATGCCGAACTGAGGTGAACACGAATGTGCGGGGGTTTGTCGATTGCCCCGCGCTAGGGTGGTCCGGTTGTTCGACATGGCCAGACCGTCCGACCGGGCGGCGCAGCGGCGTCCGCGCTGCGTCGCCAACCCTACAAAATCAAGGAGACCAAGATGACACAAACCGGATTGACCATCGCAAACGCCGCTACGCGGATGCGCGCTGCCCTTGCCACCATCCGACGCGGTGCGACACCCGAGGCCCGCGAAGCCGCCATTGACGACCTCGACCGAGCCATTCAGGACGCCGCCCGGCTGACCTCTGCGACATGGATGGACGCAAAGGCCAAGGCGGAAATGGTGCAGATCGCGCTCATGGGCCGCAACGCCAA
>NZ_JAIMIA010000193.1 GCF_019966495.1 Tateyamaria pelophila
TCCCGCCCGTTGTTTGAACGAAACTGAATCACAAAACTATGCAATCAAACAAGAATTAATGGGTGTGCTGCCTAAATCTAATCAATCAACTGGTTTAGAAACCGTGCGGCTCATCATTTTTGATCACATTGGCGCGACGAAACGAGCGATTGGCCGGGCGTGCACCCGCACATCCATTGTCGACGTCATCCCTTTCGGCAAAGCCTGACCATTGCACGCAACAGTCAGTCGACGTTGCCCAGGAGCAAGCGGGTGCCCTTGCGACGACCAACTTTGGGTATTGCGGACTGGCAAACCGTGTTTTCTCAACGCAGTGACTGCAGTCACGCAAACACCCCGGGCAAGTTTTGCAACGCGATGCACAATCCCGCGGGGCGGTTCGTTTTTCCCTTGATCCGGGCACGCTTACGACCCCTACTGCGCCCATGATCTTGCGCGCATTTCTCATCCTGACTGTGCTGGTCGGCTGTGGCCGTCCGCTGACGGAAAACGAGATTGCGTTTGCGCAGACCGTGCATGGCGATATGCTGGACGTCGATCAGGTTCGACTGGTCAATGGGTCACCGACACGGGCCGTCACGTTTCGGCGCAAGGCGCGACCCCGCACCACCTGCCGTGAACGTTTGCTGCCGCCGCCGACAGACGCGATTGTCACGGCCAAACCAGCGGCAGTGTCGCTCTACACCAGGGTTTTCTTTGATCGCGACTGGTTTCTGGACGACTATGTGGCGGACTATCCAAACGAAGTGAATCTGGTGGCGGCCATGCTGCTGGCACACGAACTGACCCACGTCTGGCAATGGCAAAACCGGGATATCACCGGCTATTCCCCGTTCAAGGCAGCGACGGAACATCAATTCAGTGACGATCCCTATCTGTTCGATCTCAGCGCGGACCGACAGTTCAGTGACTTCGGATTTGAGCAACAAGGCTCCATCGTCGAAGAGTTCGTCTGCTGCCGCGCGCTCGACCCGCAAGCGCCACGGACAAAGCGCCTGCACACGCTGATCAGTCAAGCGATGCCTCTGGCGCCGCTGCCGCAATCGCGCGAACATGACGTGCGCCTGCCGTGGGACGGGGTGGAGATCGAAGGCATTTGCAGGTGACACGGACGGCAATGCCCGTAAGGCGGATGCATCATCCGCCCTCGTGTCGCCAAACGGGAGAGAGCCCATGACCCAATACGCATTGATCATGTTGCTGGCGGGGGTCGGCATTCCGATATTGGCCGCGTTGAATGCAGCCCTCGGGACGCGCCTTGGCAGTCCTGCCGCCGCTGCGACGGTGCTGTTTCTGGTCGCCCTGACAGCCTCGGTGCTGTTCCTGCTACTGTTTGGCGGCAGCGGGATCGGCAAGGTAGCTGCAGCCCCCAAACACTTGCTGCTGGGCGGTGTCCTTGTCGCGTTCTATGTGCTGAGCATCACTTACATCGCGCCACAGTTCGGCGTTGGCAATGCGGTCTTTTTCGTCCTCTTGGGGCAGTTGATCAGCGCCGCGGCCGTCGATCACTTCGGGTTGTTCGGGGCGCAGGCCACGACACTCGGTGCCACCCGCATGGGCGGCATCGCGTTGATGGCGGCCGGGGTCTGGATGACTCAGCTGGCTTAGACGACCGCCACAGGTCTCAGGCGCTCCGCCCTGCCAGGTCAAGCGCTTGGCGCCAGGCTGCCGGGTCGACATCCACCGGATCGGCCAGCATCCGGTTCTGTCCCGGCATCCGGGCCCCGTCATCTGCGGCCACGAGCGCAGCCAGCGCCGTGACACGTTCCGCGAAGGCGTCAGATGTGCTTGGATCGATCAAAATGTAGTATTGGCCCAAGTCATGCGGCGGCCCGTCCGGGGCCTTGAGCGGTTTGACGTCGCGGCTGAGCACGCCGCCGGTCATGCCTGCCGCCAGCAGCTCGGCCATCAAGCCAAACCCCCAGCCCTTGTAGCCGCCCATCGACACGAGCGTCCCGCCAAGGGCCGCTTCTGGGTCTGTCGTGGGGTGGCCGTCCACGTCCAGAGCCCAGCCTTCGGGGATCTGCTGTCCCGCAGCCTTGGCCATGGTAATCTTGCCCAAAGCCACGGTCGTCGTGGATTGGTCGAATTGCAGGGCCAGCCCGCCTTCCCCATCCGGTACGGAAAAAGCGATCGGGTTGGTCCCGATCACGCGTGCTTTGCCGCCTGGCGGGGCCACGATCGGCGACGCATTGGTAAATCCGATACCGATCAACCCTGCCTGCGCGATCTGTTCGGTGAAATATCCCAGCGAGGTGCAGGTGTGTGCATGCCCGACTGCGAGGCTGGCCATACCGAACTGGCGGGCGGCATCCAAGGCCGGGGCAAGCCCATAGGCAAAGGCCGGTTGCGCAAACCCCATCTGTGCGTCGACATGGACGGTCGCCAGGCGCGGCGTGCTGACGACAGGGGTCACATCCCCTTTGACACGGCCGCTGGCCAATTGCAGGCAATAGCTTTCGAGGTAGTAAAGACCGCAAATCCGGTTGCCAGAGGCTTCGGCCCGCGCCACGGCCCGCGCCACTTCTGCTGCGGCAAAGGCCCCTGCGCCGTGGCGCAACAAGGCAGCCTGTACCGTCTGTTCGATGTCTTCTTGTGTAACGCTCGCCATGGCTTTTCCCCCGGCGGATAATGCCTTGGGGGAAAGTCAGAGCAAAACCTTACGCTTACGTCAAGTCAGTGTCGACGTTCCGGGCATTTGAGCAACGATGAGCGCGGGGTTTATCGGGGCACCCAAACCTTCCAACCAGATCGCACCGCCGGTTGCCAGGTTGACCAAAACGCCGCTGGCGGTGACGGTTTGGCCCAGAATGATCACGTCATCAGGTGTTTCACTTTCGACGATCAACAGATCATCGGACAGGTCAAAATCCGTCACAGTGATCACATCTTCAACGTCACATCCGGGGATAAGGGCATCCGCTCCCCCACTGTATATTCCAATGTCCCGTCCCCCCCCCCTTGCCAAGACCGTCGTCGCCCACACCGCCAAGGAACACGGTATCCAAGGCCGGGCCGCTGATCGTGTCATACACGTCAGCCTCGCCAATCACCGATCCAGCCAGGTCATCATCGCCCAAAGCCGCGCCAGTCAACGTAAAATCGTCTTCAGGATCGATGGCTGTGAAGGGCCGAGATTGCAGGGGAGTGTCGGACCTGCGGAACATCTCCGCCAAAGGGCCGAAAGCCGCAAAAACACGCGTCAGACCTGAGAACATCCTATTCTCCATCGCAAAACCATGAACCGCGATGCCCCGGCAGGAACGCAGGCGCGGAGCAAAAGGCGGGGAAGCGAAATGTTCCCTTTCGATGGTTTAAAACGGCAAAGGTTTAAATTACGTCGACAACTGGCCGTTCTTCAGCGCAACGGTCCGATCCATACGCGCCGCCAATGCCAGGTTATGCGTGGCAATCAACGCAGACAGCCCGGTATCACGCACCAATCCCATCAACGTGTCAAAGACCTGATCGGACGTGGTCGGATCAAGGTTACCGGTCGGCTCGTCTGCCAAAAGCAGCCGTGGGCCATTGGCCAGGGCCCGGCAAAACGCCACCCGTTGCTGCTCGCCTCCGGACAGGGCGGCGGGTCTGTGGCTGGCCCTTTGGTCAATTCCGACTTTTGCCAGCAGGTCATGCGCACGTGCATCTGCCGCAGCGCGGGGCGTGCCCGCGCTCAGTTGCGGCAAGACGGTGTTTTCAAGCGCCGTGAATTCGGGCAGCAGATGGTGGAACTGATAGATGAACCCCACATCCGTGCGCCGCGCCGCCGTGCGCTTGCGGTCGGACTGGCCTGTCATGTCCTGCCCGGCCAGCATCACCGTCCCGGCATCGGCCGTATCCAGCAGCCCGGCGATGTGCAGCAGCGTGGACTTGCCCGCACCGGAAGGGGCCACAAGCGCCACAACCTCGCCCTTGCCCACGTCCAGATCGATCCCGCGCAGCACCTCAACGGCGTTGGGCAGGCCCTTGTTGTAGGTCTTGGTGATCCCTTGCAGGCGCAGAACCGCATCACTCATAGCGCAACGCCTCCACCGGGTTCATGCGGGCGGCACGGCGCGCCGGAAAGATCGTCACGACAAAAGACAGGCCAAGCGAAAGAGCCACCGCACTGAGCACGTCATCAAGGTGCAATTCGGCTGGCAAGGCATAGATCCCGCGAATGGACGGATCCCAGACCCCACCCCCCATGACGTAGTTCACAAAGGAAAACAGCGGGTCGATGTAGATCGCAAAGAGGCAGCCGAAAACCACGCCCATCGCGGTTCCGATGATGCCGGTAAACGCCCCGCAAATAAAAAAGATGCGCAGGATCGAGCCTTCGGTCAAACCCATTGTGCGCAGGATGCCGATGTCGCGGCCCTTGTTCTTGACCAACATGATCAGGCCCGACACGATGTTCATCGCGGCAATCAGAACAAGGATCGACAGGATGATGAACATCACATTGTCCTCAACCTCCAGCGCACGCAGAAACCCGCCCGACGCGTCGCGCCATGTCCATATCTGGGCGCGATCTCCGGCGGTTTGCAACAACGCGCTGGCATATCGGTCAACCTCTTCCGGGACTTCGACCATGACTTCGATCTCGTCCACCACGCCTTCACGGTTGAAGAAGGATTGCGCCTCGGCCAAGGGCATGTAGACGCGTGTGCGGTCGATATCGTAACGACCCGCGGAGAAAACATAGGTGACTTCATAGGCGTTGATCCGCGGGCTGGTGCCAAAGGCGGTTTTGACCCCGTTGGGCGAGATCAACTTGATCCGGTCACCGACCTGCGCGCCCAATTCACGTGCCACGCCCGATCCAATGGCTACGCCCTCGCCGTAACGAGCAATGTCGCCCAGCGAGGTGGCCAGGTCCGCGATGCGCGGCAGGCTTGCAAGGTTTTCGGCGGTCATCCCGTAGACCTCAACGCCGGCGTTCCGGTCGCGCAGGTTGATCATCACCTGCCCACGGACAAGGGGGGCGGCGCGGGTCACGCCGGGCACGGCGCGCAGCGCGTCTGCGGCGGCATCATAGTCGGTGATGGTGCGGTCAAGACGGCCATTCTCGGCGACGCTGCCAAGATTGTAGATTGTCACATGCGCGTTCGCCCCGAGGATCGTATCGACGAATTCCGCCCGAAATCCCGAGCGCACGGCCAGCGTCGCGATCAGGGCAAAGACGGCAAGAGTAATCCCGATCAGGCTGATCCACGTCATGGTGCTGACGCCGCCTTCGGCCCGGCGGGCACGCAGGTAGCGCCATGCGATCATCCATTCGAATGCGGCAAAAGGGGGTGTGGCCACGTTGCGGGCTCCTGCTCAGACTGACGTTCAGATGTGAGCGTATCCCCGCGGAAGGTCAAGGTGGGACACATCAAGTGAACTTCAAGCTGGGGTTCGCGTGTATCGTGCCAATCCGCTCGGTCGCACACGGATTACTTTATACTTTGGTGAAGTCGGATACGGCGGATGAAAACCGGTTTTATCCGACATTCCCCAAGTGGCCTGCCATCTGACGCGAAGATTGCCTGATCAGGCCTGTGGATCAAGTATCTCTTTCCTCTGAGGGTCTCCGGAGTTGCGGAAACGCCTGAAGGCGGGTGCCTTATGCTTCGAAGCGATGCTGTGCTGGCCCG
>NZ_JAIMIA010000194.1 GCF_019966495.1 Tateyamaria pelophila
AACGCATGATCTTCTCTCCTGAATTTTGAAACCATACCGCCACAGCGGGTTTCAAAATTCAGGAGAGAAGATCAGAGAAAGATTCGCTGAAGCGGACCGGCTAGAAGCCGGTGGCTTCGATCCATTAGGTGGAAAGTTAATTTGATTGGTCATCCAACGTCGATTGACGCTAATGTTCCTATTGCTTTTTTCACCTACGAATTTGACGCTAAAAGGGGCGGGTATAATATCGTTCCGAACAAAGACTTTATCTCGCAGGCGGAACGTATCATTTCGCGCGAAGGTATCGGCAAAGATGGAACGATTTTTGTCATGTGTCGATCCGGGGGCCGGTCAGCCATGGCCGCCAAGGCGCTGGTCAAGGCAGGCTATACAAATGTCTGGAACCTGGTGGAAGGGTTCGAAGGCGACAAAGATGACCAAGGGGTTCGCTCGTTGAATGGTTGGCGAAATGCAGGCCTGCCCTGGAGCTATAAACTCAAACCGGAACAGGCTTGGATATCGACCCATACAGGAACAAGCTTGGATATCGATTGAATTATCCACCACAGATCACTGCGCGGGTGCGTATCGCGGATGCTCCAGAATGCGCAAGCAACGGAAATGACCGCTTATTCTGACAGCGAACGTTAGGCAAATTCGGCCGACTGTCCGAGTTGCGGGCCAAGCCCAATTCGCTATGGTTTTACGCCCGACAGCTGTGCGAAGGGCACTGGCAATATCCGTGCGGCCAAAGGAAGAAGACATGGCGTTTTTCAGATTTCTGCTTGTGGCTTCAGTCTCGCTATTTTGTGCGTCTCAGGTCGTAGCACAGGTGGCGAACCAGGGAATCGTAGCCAGCGAGTCAGATCCGACGCTTGAGGGGATCGAAACCGCCGAGATTACGCCGGTCCGCACGGAAAGCCCGCGCAGTACTTTGCAGTCACTATACAACTTGCGCGACGACCTCGAAACCTCGTTGGGCGCATACTGGCAGCAACAGAACACAACGAACGCAGTTCGGATTGCGTTTGTGATCGACCAGATCAGGGCGCTGATCGATCTGTCCCAAGTGCCTTTGGTCACTCGCCGGGAGATCGGGACGGAAACGGCGTTTTCCCTTTTGGATATCCTTGGGCGGGTCAAAGCCATCGACGCTGCGGCCCTTCCCGGGCCTGACGACCTTGATGATCAACCCACCAACGGATTTCGTCTGCCCGGCACACCCTTGCGCCTCGTTGAAATAACGGAAGGTGACCGTGCCGGAGAGTACCTGTTTTCTTCGGAAACGGTCAGCAGCGCGGCCCGGTTTTCTGCAGGCTTGAGAACGCTTCCGCTTCGGTCATCTCTTCCTATAATATCCTGGGGCGATATGAACCGTCAGCTTACCGGTCCATGGATACCGAACGCCCGAATTGCGAAACTGCCAGGTTTTTTGAGGCACTCGGTTTTCGACACCCCAATCTGGAAGATCTTTTTTGTTATCTTGTTTTCAGGCGCAACAGCCGTTGTCCTGCGCATTTGGCACCGATTACTGGTCGTGACGCTTACAAGCGACCCGGTCAACGTTGTCCGTCTCAGAATACTGAGCCCGATTGCCATCATGGTTGCAATGCTCTGGCTTGGGTACGTGTTTTCGTTTCAGGTAAACACCACTGGACGCTTCTTCGATCTGATTCAAGACTGCCTTGTTGTGGTGTTTTTCTTCGCCGCCACATGGGCTTTCTGGGCCATATCCAGAGCGTTCTTCGAAACCGTCATAGTGGACCCCAGGCGCACCAATCGAAGTCTCGATGACAGCTTTATCCGGTTGGTGGGGCAGATCATCGGCTTTATCGGCGGCGTCCTGATCCTGGGGTACGGGGCTCATGAATTGGGCGTGCCCGTTCTCAGCATGATTGCAGGTTTCGGGATCGGCGGCTGTCGCGTAGCCTTTAATTGTGAGATAGGAAATTCAACGAAATCAACGGTCACCCTTTGCCCTTAAATATGAGATTTTGTCTTTAATTCCGATACTTTTACCCTTAAACCTGAGACAGGGTTCGCAGCTTCGTGTGGCAAATATTGATGGATGATGATCGCGAAGACTCCGTTGCCGCTGGTGCTGAGGAGGCGCGCAGGGCGGCCGTTCTGCGTCCGCTTGTTCAGGCATACCTCAAAGGAACTGGCAGTCTGGAAAGTGGCATCAATGACGCCGTTTGGGAGCTTGGTGTCAGCAGGGCGACTATCTGGCGCTGGATAAAGCGTCTGGCCGAAGAGGGTGGGCGGTCCAGCGCGCTGGCTTCTCGGAAACGGGGCCGCCCGACTGGTACAACCTTGATATCCGGCAAGGTGGAAGCGGTGATCGAAGAACATCTTCGCCGTTATTTCTTGCGGCGGGAACGCCCAAGCCTGTCGCGCATCGTGACAGAAATCCGAAGCGCGTGCTGGCAGCAGGGCTTGCAACCGCCGACACGTCGGACGGTTCAGCGCAGGCTGGATGCAATGGATGCCCGCGAAATTGCCAAGGCACGCGAAGGCGCAAAGGCGGCCCGCCAGAAATTTGCGCCGGTCGTAGGCGACAACAAGGCAAACCGCCCACTGGAGGTCGTGCAAATCGACCATACGCCTGCGGACATCATTCTCGTCGACAGTTTTGAACGCCAACCAATTGGGCGGCCTTGGGTCACGCTGGCGATCGACGTCGCAACGCGGATGGTTACCGGATATTACACCTCTCTCGAGGCTCCTTCGCGTCTGTCGGTGGCGCTTTGCCTGACACAGGCTGTGGCCCCAAAGGCGGAACTTCTGGCGGAATTGGTGTGCAATGTTCCTTGGCCCGCGCAGGGTAAACCACATAGCATCCACGTCGATAACGGGCGCGATTTCCGGTCTCATGCCTTTCGGTCGGCATGTGCGGAATGGGGGATCGATCTGGTCTATCGGCCGCCTGGCAGTCCTCATTTCGGAGGGCACATCGAACGATTGATCGGCACGATGATGGGGGCCGTGCACCTGTTGCCTGGAACAACGCAATCCTCGGTCGTGGCCAAGGGCGACTACGATGCCGAAGGCATGGCCGCGATGACTTTAGGCGAATTTGATCGCTGGTTTGCCCTGGAAATCTGCCGCTACAACAACAGCATTCATTCAAGTCTTGGCTGTACGCCCGTCGCCAAATGGGAGGTGCTCTCAGAGCAAATGATGGGCGACATCCCCTTCGAGATGGAAGCCTTTCGGGTAAGCTTCTTGCCGAGCGAACTGCGCAAGGTCAGGCGTGACGGCATCCATCTGTTCCAGATACGGTACTGGTCGGATGCGCTTGCAGGCCACATTGGGCGCGGGGATGGGAAGGTGGTCGTTCGCTACGACCCTCGCGATATCTCAATGATCTGGGTCGAATTGGACGATGGCCGATATGTTGAGGCGCGTTACAGAAACTTGGAAATTCCGCCCGTGCCGCTCTGGGAATTTCGCGAAGCCATGAGGAAGGCCCGTGCCCTTGGCAAATCCGGGTCCAATGAGCTGGTCCTGTCTGAGCTGATCCGACAGCAACGCCAGATTGAGTTTGAAAGCCGGGGCCTGACGAAGGCCGAACGCCGATTCCGTGAAAGAAAAGGGACATTGGAGGGCACCAACTCGGCTGTCTCGAAAACCGAAGGGCTGCGCGCGATCGACACGGGTGATACATCGCGCCCATTGTTCAAAGTGGAGAGATGGTGAATTGAGGGCAGGGACAACAGAGGAAGACGGTCGGATCGCCCTCATTCAATCGGATATCTGGATTGGCTTTCCGCGGGCCGAACAAGTTCTGGACCGTTTGCAGGGTATGATCGAAGCGCCAAGGCAATCCCGTATGCCTGGCCTTCTTGTGCATGGCGCGTCCGGGATCGGCAAGACGATGATCGCCCGCAACCTGTCGCGCAGATATGCACCGGAACATGACCCAGCATCGGGAATTACGCGAACGCCGCTCTTGCTGTTGCAAGCGCCGCCCGCACCTGACGAACGGCGGTTCTACCTGCACATCTTGGCCGCCGTCGGCGCGCCCGCGACGGCACTGAGCGCCCGCGCTCAAAATGTAGCCTCCCTCGAAGTCCGTGTCGTCGCGCTTTTGCGCGATCTTGGCCTGCGGATGATCATGATCGACGAGGTCCACAACCTCTTGGCCGGGACCCACCGCGAACAGCGCCGCTTTCTCAATGTTCTGCGGTATCTCAGCAATGAACTCGAAGTGTCGCTGGTCTGCCTCGGGGTCAGCGAGGCCGTCGATGCCATCCGTGGGGATATCCAGCTTGCCAGGCGGCTGGACGAACATCACCTGCCAAACTGGCGCGACGACGCCGATTTCTCAGACATGATCCAGACACTCATCGCGGCAATGCCCCTCGAGAAGAAATCCAATCTGAAGGTCAAGTCACTAAAGCAGATACTTGCGCTGACCGGCGGGGTGACCTCGCGCATCTTCGCCCTGATCAAGGATCTTTCCATCGACGCCATTGTCACAGGTGATGAATGCATCACCGATGACGCAATCGCAAAATGGACGCCGGTTTGGTCGCGCCATGCGAACGCCAATCGGCGGCTCGAGAAGTCCGGGGTGTGAAGCCGCACCCGCTGCCAAAAACTGTCGCGCCGCTGCCAGACGAGTTGTTGTCAGGTTGGTTATCTCGGCTGGCGGCGGCCAACTACTGCGATGACGCGGAATTGTTGGCTCATATCAAAATCGATACCGCGCATGGCACCGCCTTGAACTTCAGCGTCGACGCGGCTGCGGCGGCGAAGATTGCCAACGCCGCACGGGTTGATCCAGATGTTGTGCGATCTTTGACCTTTCCAGCAATGACGACACTGGAAGCCTCGCTGACGGCCCAGATGCCATTCCAGCATTGCCTGCAATGCTCCAGAGAGGGCCTTTCGCTCAAGCATTGGAGGCGAGCTTGGGCATTCGACTGCCAGGTTTGCGGGACGAGACTTGTGCCGACGCTCGGCAAGCTCAGTGGCGAACAGATGCCCAAAAAGCTGATAAATCGTGCGCGCAACGGCGCCGCGCGGCTTGAATATGCCGCGCGATTACGTAGCCCCAAGCAACTTCGGCGCGCAATGCGCGCGGTCACCTTTGCCGTATCATTAAAGGCCTTCCGCGGAGATCCGTTATACGCTCTTCAGGGCCACAGGCCGGAAGTAAGGCTGTTTGGCCTTGCTGCAATTGATGCAGCCCAATCCCGTCCACTGGTCAAAGCGGCCATCTCAAGCTCCTGCATCGACGACTATGCAAGGGTTGCTCTATTGCGGGCCTTCGATAAGGAGCCACGTCTGCTTGCCGCGGTCGATCACATCGCCCGGCAGCGCGCGAAAAGCATAGGCGCGATGGCAGTCGAATTTCATAATTAAGGGCAAAAAATATCTCCGAACGCGTCGTGTTTCAGATTTAAGGGCAACGCGACAGCTCTCGACATGACCGCCTGACAACACAACCTATGACTAGCTGCACGCCGTAGCAAACAACTTGATGGGGTGGACGGTTCCACCCACCGGCATCGCAATGTGCCAAAGTGCTGGTGTTTGAACCAGCTCTGAAAGGAACCGCCCAGATGGAAATTACAACGATAGGAATCGACATTGCAAAG
>NZ_JAIMIA010000195.1 GCF_019966495.1 Tateyamaria pelophila
TCAGACAGAGCCGCCCGGTTCTCTGCGGTCGCCAGTCCCTCGGTCTCGAACCGGCCCATCTGCGACGTGGATGCGGCATGCGCATCGACGGCACGGCCACCGACAACCTGGCGCATCACGGGATCGAGCGCGAGACGGTCGGCGTCATTGACGTCCCCGTATCCTGCCAACCGGCCGTAGACCGATTGCCGAAACAGCCCGTCGAGCCGGTGGATCGTGTTTTTGCCACGGCGATTATCGCACAGGGCAGCAGACGCCAGATTGGACAGACCGAGCGCGTCATCAAGCTCGCGCATCACCAGAAGGCCGCCATCCGAACTGAGCTGAGCGCCCCGGAATTCCAGCCGCACGCGAGGGTCAAAATCCACACGATCTGCCCGCTGCAAGCCCGCACCCTCTGGGTGATCCATGAAACACATCCTCCGCAGCAACCAACGCCATGATATATATAGAAAATATCACGTTCAAGACAGCGAAATCAGAGATCCACTTGGGGAATGCGGGAACAACATTCCAATGGAAACCAGAGCGCATAGTGGATCTGTCCCCGCCAGCCGTTCCCTGCTGGCACGCAACTCATCGGTCCTTCAGGACCGACTTTTTGGTCTCAGGCGCAGGATGGCAAAGTTGCACCACATAACATTTGTACGACCTTTTTTGCGTTACGGGTCGTTTTTCAAAACCGGCGCATCATCCGTAATCACCGCATCGAGCGGACCTTCGCCGTCGACGGAAAAGCTCATGTTCAGGACAAATACAATGAGGGCAAAAAAGACCACGACCACCAACCCGATCAATACCGGCCGGTGTTTTCGTTTCTGTTTGTCTACATTGGTGTTTGGGGCCGACATGTGTAGCTGACCTCGTGTTAAGTTGCTGTCAGATAGCCGAACGTTTTCCAGTCGGGGAATGTTCCATGCCATCCGTTCAGAAGGACGATTAAACCGCGAATAGCGTGATGAGCTTGGCGTGACCCTTTTTAACACAAAGGGTGGAAGGTAGACTGGGAACTTTTCGAAGGTCTGCCATAGTTTGGCTCCCCCCGCGCCACGGCAATCCGTCATACACGTAGTGCGAATGCTCTCACCCCCGAAAAATAGAATTTGCCTAGGGTTTCCGCAGTTTCTTGATGCTCTAGCGCTAGATGCCTGTCGCGCCTGTGCGTGAGCCTTCCGTTTCACGCTCAGGATTTTTTCGCAGGCGCTCAAGAAGATCCTTGAAACGATCCGGGACTGCCTCGTCGATCTGGTCCTGATACACCCGAGTAAGTGCCTGCCTTACCAGGAGGTGTGATCTTTCGTTACTGTGATGCTCGGCCATTATAAGCAGCCCCATGCCTTTTGAAAGTTGCAATACTTCGCGAAACGCAGTTTGCAGCGTTTAGTTTCACAAATTGTAAAATTTTTTCTGATGAACGCCACTGCCGCCCCGGCCAGTTCTGTGAGCGCGGTCAGTCTCAAATTGTCCCGCGTGCGGCCATACGTTTAAAGATAGATGCGCACTAGAATGTGCCGAAGGGCGCACCGTGACAATTGTCGATACTCGTTTCATGGATCAGTCGCTTTTCGACTGATACCGGCGTCGCGGAAGAATGTCACAAAGATGCATCTGAATTCCTTTCCGCGCACCATCCACCAAAATGGCGTGTGTGGGATAGAACGCTTTCATGGGCGTGATGTTGAGGGCGACGAACTTTCACGGGCCGGGGAACCGGTTGCGATCACACAGCGTTGCCTCAGCATAATCTTAACGAAACAAGGATGGTAAAAGATGAAACGGATATTAACCAGTACGGCTATGATCCTTGCGGTTTCGGGATCGAGCGTTTGGGCAGAAGCGCATATGGCCACAAATCGCGCAGATATGCACAGCAGCACCGCAATGAGTGCAATGTCGACTGATGAACTGGCACAGAACCAAGGCAAATTGATCCGCTCTCGGGATATAACCGGTGGCACCGTTTATACGGTCAACGCGGCCAGTGACGAAGGTTGGGACCCATTGGTTTCCTTCAATTCGGTCGACAACAGCTGGAGTGACATCGGCGAAATCGAGGATCTGGTTCTGTCGCGGGATGGTCAAATCACCGGCATCGTGGTGGAAGTCGGCGGCTTTCTGGATATCGGCGACAAACACGTGGTGATTTCCGTGAAGGATCTCAACCTCGTTGCAGTGGACGACCGTACCTACGCATATGTCACCCGTTTCAATGAAGAAGATCTGGAAGCGATGAAGGGTGTCGACGAAGGCTTCTGGGACTGAAAAAGTTTTTTTAACGAGTAAGTTCGCCGTAGCGAAAAATGTTCTGTGACGAGTAGAGAAAGGGGCCTTTTCAGGTCCCTTTCTTGTATGTCACCGGGCTCCTGTTGGAGCAGCGGCTCGGGCGGCTGTTGTTCGGGATGATCGGCGCGTCGATTACGGGTTTTGTCACCTGTTCCACGTTGTTTTCAGGCGATTGGCTGATTGCCGAACGATGGTGAAATCGACGGGACCGATGCCGGTCGCGCGCGCAGCGATCAGCGCGCCCCACGTCCCACAGAGATTGGCCAAGATCGCAGCCGCCAGAATGCCTGGATACCCCAATGTGAACATGCCAAGCCAGGCGAGAGGGATGTAGATGATGCCGATGCGGGCAAGGCTCAGACCCATCGCCCACTTGGCCTGCGAGCGACCGATCATCGCGGCATTTGCAACAAGGACGAACCCGTAGGTGCCTATGCTGCAACCTACAAAACGCAGGTAAGAGGCAGCATAGTCGGTCGATGATCCTCCTGCCGTCATGAATTGTGCCAGCGGCCTCGCGAACGTAAATAGAGTCAGACCAAGCACGACCCCGTAGCACAGACTGAACACTGCTGCGGTGCGCATGGCTTCGCGCGCGCGAAGTTTGTTACCCGCCCCCCAAGCCTGCCCCACGACCGGACCCACACCTGCCGCCAGTGCGGCGAAGGGGACGACCGCGATAGCCTGTACCCGTGCGGCTGCGCCAAACCCGGCGACTGCGGTATCACCCAGCACTGCAACGGCGGCCGTAACGATGGCCATGCCAGCGGGATTGATGGCACGCGACAGGGCGGCGGGCAGGGCCGTTCCCACAATCTGACGCACCGAACCACGCAATCCGTGCGCCGAGGTGAATCCTATCGAAATCATACGCCTACGTATAGAAAGAAACACGATCAGCGAGAACGCGATCGCCCGTGCCGCAAGTGTGCCGAGGCCCGCGCCGGCCATGCCCATCTCCGGCGCCGGGCCGGTGCCGAAAATCAATATCGGCGTAAAGGTGATGTTCAGTACCGCTGTCAGCACCATAACGCAGGCCACGGTCAACCCGTCGCCCGCCGCCCGAAAGGCGGAATCGAGGATCATCGTAACCACCAATATGGGAAAGCTGGCGATCCAGAAGGGCAAGTAGGCAAGGATGTTGTCCAGCACGGCTCCCTCTGCCCCCAGGAGGCTAAAGAGGAGCGGTGCGGCCAGCCAGAACAGCAGCGCGAACGTCAACCCGAAGGCCAGACCCAAAAGCGCCGCGTGCAGGGCAAGACGCCGTACCACGTCATCATCCTTCTGCGCGCCACGCGCCTGCGACAAGGCGGTGTTGGCGCCTGCGGCCAAACCCACGGAAAAGGCACTGACTGCCACGATAATCGGGTAGACGAAACCGACGGCCGCCAGCTCGGCCTCGCCCGCGCGGGCGAGAAAGAACGCATCGGACAGGCCGATGGCGATCACGCTGATCAGGCCAACGAGCATAGGCGCACTGACCCGTGCCATTTGTTCAGCGACTGAACCGCTGTTGAGATCCGCCTTTGCACTGTTCATGGTTTTCTTCCGTTCTCCGGATGATTTGCGGCCGGGTTCTGCCCCTTCGGTTTGATCATTGGAGCATCTTTGCTGGTGCAGTCCTGTGCGTCCAAGGCCAAACGCCTTCCGCCGTCATTGGGTTCAACACATTTTGAAAGATGAGATGGATACAGGAGACATCCGACCAGGTTGCCGTCGACGGCAGGGCTGGCTTTCGCGCGCGATTTGCTGAGCGGACCAAGGACGCTTTTGGCAGGCAAATTAAGCTTTGCACTCCGGTCCAACATGATGAAGTGCGAAGAGACGCCCGAAAGCTCTGGCCGGTAGGGGCGCGCACCGCTCTCATTGGGTTACTTAGGCAAATCTACCACTGTGATCCGACCTGGTGAAAACTTTGCGGAACTTATGGCGTCCGCATCCGTTGATCCACCGTCAGCAACGCGACAGAAAAGGAGTATCGAAATGAACCGCGACCAATTGGAAGGCAAATGGAAGCAACTCCAAGGCGAAGCAAAGCAGCATTGGGGTGAATTGACCGATGATGACCTGAAAGAAGTCGAAGGCAACTACGACAAGCTGGTGGGGCGCATTCAGGAAAAATACGGCAAAAGCCGCGAAGAGGCGGAGCGCGAAGTCGACGCTTGGCAATCGGAAAGCGTTTGAGCCATGCCTGACACGCACAGAACCGAAACAGAACCGCGCCAACAGCTTTTTGAAAAAATGGATGAAATCCATGCGGGTATGCTTGGCATAGAGGGGTCGGGCGCGCACATGCGACCGATGACCCATTTCATCGAGCCGGAAAAAAACCTGCTGTGGTTTTTGACCTCACGCGACACCGATCTTGCCCAGGAAGTCGGGCAGGGTGGCACAGCGCATTTCTGCCTGACCGGCGATGAGGGGCGATATTATGCGTGCCTCAGGGGGACAATTACCCAAAGTGAAAACGCCGCAAAGGTGGATGAGCTTTGGTCGCCCGTGGTGGCGGCATGGTTTAAAGGGCGCGATGACGCCGATCTCCTTTTGCTCAAGTTCAGTTTGCGAGACGCCGAAGTGTGGAGTGCCACCGAAAGCAAGGTTCAGTTTGGTCTGGAAATTGCAAAGGCGAACATGAACCGCGAAAAAATGCCGGACATAGGCGCCCACGAAAGCATCACGTTCGGGATTTGATCAATATGAAACGCGCGGCGCAACAGATAACGAAGTTGACTGCGCCGCGCGAGTACAATGAAGGCTTTCAAAGCCGCGAGGCAATGGCATCGTGTCTTGTCCGGACATGACGCACAATCCAGCCTGTTTCACCCGCCCCCAAATCAAAGCCGACCGACCTCTGCGACCCGAGTGTCTTACGATGACGATTGAACTTCACCTATGGACCTCAGCCGCGAAAGCCCAGGGCGCTGTGCCATCGTTGAGGCGGATTTGGGCGTTCGGCATGCGCCATGCCGTATCGGGTGGGGCTCCGAGGTTGACACGTATCGTCAGTTGGCCAGCCTGAAAGGGCCATCGCGCAAAGAGCGCACTTGGCCCGGTCTTGCGCACATGCGCAGCGGCGCATTGGCCTGATTTGAGCAGTGGAACGACCTTGTCGTGCCGAAAGCCAAGCAAAAGCCGCGTCAGCGTCAGCCAATCTTCTGCCTCAGTGATCGGCGCTGCAAAAGGACGGGAGGCTGCAAAGGTTTCGGGATCGATTGAGCAACCCCACGTCTGGAAATTCGGATTTGGCATGATCACGCATCCTGGCATTCCCATTTGATATAGGCCTT
>NZ_JAIMIA010000196.1 GCF_019966495.1 Tateyamaria pelophila
GCTTGATGTTGAGGTTTCGCCTGTATGACACCTCAACTGCTCAAAGTGGTGCCGCCTGCACCGCTTTATCTGCCTCATACTGGGCCAGCCTCGAGCTGGCCCTTTTTTCCGGCATCCAATCTCTTTAAATCAGGCAATGCGCAACGACGCGATGAGGCCTGCCTGCCAGTCAGATAGCTCGCGATCCTGCAGGTGCAGTCGCCTGTGTCAGCCCGAAGCGGCACCTCAGCCCTTGCCCCAAAACAGAGTTAGCCGACCTTCGCCGCGCAGGTCGCGAAATGGTAAGATGCGGACTTTGCCGTCATTCGTTTTTCGCGCTTTGCTGACGCAGCATTGCTTTGGGTGTACGGCGATTTCTTCGCTGCAGTGCAGCAAAAATCATGGAAGCGGCCATTTATACTGGCGTGTAAGACCGAAATCATTTCCGACCGTTCGCCGCGCCCGTGTCCGATGTCTTCCAAACAAATGCTGTGGACATCCTTTTAGGTTCCACCTCCGACAAGTGGTTCGTCATGCGAAACGCTATGGCCTCTGTAGAAACAATAAAACAATAACCCAAGCGACAGGCCAATATACCAAGAATGCTCATATCAGCCATCGCATCCTATTGGATCGTTGGCCGACTCACTCAAGGTTTAGAAGTCTCACCTAGCGCAAGGGTGCGACAAGGACATCACAGGGCGGATTGGACAAAAGATCGTATGCAGTACTGCCCAGAACAGCTTCGACCAGCCACGGTTTGCCATGGGAACCAACACACACCAGATCGGCTTTCCTGGCGGTGACTTCCGCCTGGAGCACGGTGACTGGTCCACCTTCCGTAATGCTCTTGTGCGTATCCTTATGAGGGTCCGTCAGTGTGCTGATGAAGTCGGTCATGTGGCGGCGGATCTCCTTTTCAATCCGCTTCTTTTCGCGGACAATGATGTCGCCGTGTTCATCCGCGCGCATGGTCAGCGCCTTGAATGGGATGTGATAGGCATGGATAAGCGTCAACGGATGCTCATGTACGATCCGGGAGGCAAGATCTGTGGCATGTCTGGCGCATTCCGAGAAATCGACGCCAACAAGGGCTATGCTGTAATTTTTCGCTGCAGGATTTACAGCAACCAGCAGCGGTGATTTGGAGTTTTTGGCGACGCGATGCAATGTTGTCCCGCTGAAAAGCTCAAGGAGGCCGCGATTGCGATGCGTTCCCAAAACCACCAGATCCGCATTGTGACGTTCGGCCAGTTCTGTGATCTTCTTCCAAGGGTGACCGAACTCAACGTAGATATTGGTCTTCACACCTTTGAAGAGCGCGCCTTCTTTGATCTGCTTTTGTAGTTCGACTGTCGCGTTTTCTTCGCAAGCAAGTGCTATTGTCGAGGTGACCTCATCATCGACCACATAGGCGATGTGCAGCATGGCATTCATCTGTTTGGCGATCAGGGCGGCGCGATCCATTGCCCTGTCCGAGCGTTCCGACAGATCAGTGGCAACGAGAATATTCTTCATTCTTTATTACTCCAAGTTGTCGTGGAAATAACGAGCAGTGGAATTCATAGGGGCAGCATTACCCTGATTTTGCCCCCTTGTCGGCAATGCTGGTGTGACCAGCGAAAGGCGCATAGACGCTTGTCAACTTGGGCTCAGGCCAGATTGGCTGACCCGAATGTCTTATCAATAGTTTAACTTTTGCCAAGCAAAGGCCCTGAGACCGTTGATTTGTGTCAAGGCGTAAGGAAGCGAACTCGGTCGATATTGGGCCGTGAACTGATGGCGATCAAATCAATCTCAGACGCCAATGCGAATTTGCCATCAGACTGCCGCATTGAGGTAGGGAAGCCGCCGAGCTCGTCTTGGCAGACGATAATTTCGCCTCAATATCAGCGGCGGTGCGCGAGGGACGTACAGTTTGGGACAATATCCGCAAAGTCGTCAGCTGGGTCCTGCCCACAAGCGCAGGTGAGGCTGGAACAATTGCCGCAGCACTACTGCTGGGGTTTGCGCTGCCGGTGTCGCCGGTTCAGATACTCTGGGTCAACATGGTTACAGCCGTGACACTTGGCCTGGCACTGGCGTACGAACCTCCCGAGGCTCAAACCATGCTCCGCCAGCCGCGTCCACGCAATGCAGGGCTGTTGACGGGTGCGTTGGTGTGGCATGTCGTCTTCGTTACCGGTTTGTTTCTCGGCGCGGTTTTTGGCCTGTTTGCCTATGCGCTTGATAAAGGTTACTCACTGCCCCTCGCCCAAACCATGTCGATGAATATGCTGGTTGTCCTTGAAATATTTCACCTTTTCTACATTCGAAATATCTTTGGAACGTCGATCAACTGGGCGGCTTTGAAAGGGACGCGGCCGGTTTGGATTAGCGTTATTCTCGTTACTGTAGCGCAATTCGCAGCAACCTACTTGCCTGCGGCACAGCCTATACTCGGGACACAGGCAGTGCCTGTGCTAGATGGAATGCTGATCATTGCTATTGGCGTCATTTTCTTTGCGTTTATTGAAACGGAAAAACAGTTGCGTCTGATACTCACTGGCGACAACGAAACTTAAGGGGTCTTAAATGGTGCCCCTTTTCCGGCGCAAGCAAGGCAAACGGGCCGCCGCAAAGGCATCGATTAGCGCAGTACAAAGGCGAGAATGATCAAGCATAGCATGATGTTCAGAACCCGGATTGTCCAAGAAACCCGCCGCCGCAGACTCATGTGCTTGAATGGATTAGTCATAGTCGAACCGCTCCGACAGAATTCGATGAGAGGGCGTGCCCCTCTCAATCAGGTGATCTTCAACGATATCCATCATGATCGCGGGTCCGCACATGACAAAGATCCATTCGCTGAACTCTTTTTCTGAAAAAACGCGGTTCAACAGTGCAGCATCTATGAATCCTGTCTCTCCGTGCCAGGTTTCGGGGGGTTCGGAAAGCACATAGAAAACGTCTTGTGCACCCATTTCATCACGATAGGCAATCTGATCGACGACCCGGTTTCCATAGATCAACTTCACCTCGCGCGGATCCCCCGTCAGGCGCATTTGCCTGAGAATGCCAAGCAGCGGCGCAAGCCCAACACCACCTGCAATCAAAGCGACCCCAGGTTCGGTGCGCCCATCAACCGAAAGATTGCCATAAGGGCCGTCAAGATAGGCGACCGTTCCAGAGTCTAACTGGGCAATGGTTCGTGTGAAGTCGCCAAGCTCTTTGATCATGAAGGATATTTCCGGTCCAGCCGCCGGGGCGGAGCAAATGGAGAATGGGTTTTCTTTCATCGAAAATGAGTTGTGCCCAATGTTTAGCCAGACAAATTGCCCAGCTTTGTAATCAAGACCACGATGGCCGTCCGGCGTGACGGTCACTTCCCATTGCTTTGGCGTCAATTGGGTAACGGACGTGACGCGCCACGCGCGCGCCCTGTCCACGAGTGGGACGATCAGGTAAACATAAAGGAGCGATCCAACAGCAATACCCGTCATGGCCAGCCACACCCAGGTCATCGCAGGCTGCGACCCATAGCGCCCCGCATAAACGGTATGATGCAACAGAAGTAGCGCGATCAGGAGTGCTCCGATCCCGTGTATCAAGCGCCATGTCTCATATTTATAGTCCAGTTGAGTGCGTCCGATTGCCAACAATAGGAGGCTTGGAAGAAGCAGAAAGGCGGCAATGCCTGTGGACAGAGCGAAAAAATCGGTTGCGATCGTCAGTTGTCGCGTGGGGTCCCATGGGCGTTGACCACCTGACGGCGTGCCTTGGTAGAGAAACGGGTGCAGCAAAGCAAAGACCAGTGCGGTGCGAGCCATGATCTGATGAAACCGCATGGTCACATCCATGCCAATGCCATTCGAAATACTCTTGAAGCGGCCAGACAGCACAAACTCCATGAGGATCATGGAAAAGGCCAGAATGCCCAGACCAGAGGCAAGCTCCTGACGGAATGGGCGCGGTGGCCCGCCAAGAAGCCAGGACAAGACCAAGGGCAATGTCACAGCAGCCAGATACGCGATGATGAGTAAGAGCGGCTTCATGTGTTCAGTATGTCCCGCTTTGCCAGCATCTCAAATTCTGTGCTCCTTCCAGGCGCTGTTTACCCAAAGACCACCGCCCCTAGAACCGACGTCGCTCCGACAGTAATGAAAAGTGCAACGACGTCCAGCGGCGCACCTGCACGCAGCATGTCGGATCTTGTCACCGCAGGGTGGGCGAAAACGATTGCGTTTGGCGGCGTCGCGACCGGTAGCATGAAGCCGATCGACGCGGCCATGGCGATGGGAAGCATGAAAGCAACCGGATCGGTGCCAAGCCCCGTCGCGACAGCGCCGGCAATTGGCAGGAAGATTGCCGCCATCGCGGTATTGCTCGCCAATTCGCCCACATAGACGATGAGCGCTGCAATCAACAGAAGCACGGCGAACCGGGGCCAGTCACTTACCAGATGAACAAGCGCGCCGATCCAATTTGCCAAACCCGACTGGTGCATCACGCTGGCAAGCGCCAGCCCCCCGCCAAACAGGATCAGCACATCCCAGCGCAAAGACGCGGCAGCTTCCCAGTCCAACAACCGGCCATCTTTGCCGTCAGAAATCATGAAAAGCGCCAGCGCGGCTATCATCGCGATACCGGCGTCGGAAAGCGCAACCATTGGAAGAATCCCTTCAATCAATGGCCTTGAAACCCACGCAAGTGCAGTCAGCCCGGCAATAACTGCGACCCTGCGCTCAGCTTTCTGAATTGCCGCTTCCGGCGGTCTGTCGGTCAGCCTTAGCGCAGTTGACGGTAATCTTGGAGAAACTTGGGTGAGTGCAGCCACGTAACCAGCAAGAGAACCAATGCAATTGGAATGCCAATCGCCGCCCACTGAGCGAAACCCACGTTAACTCCATAGGCCGTATGAACATAAGCGGCGAAAATGGCGTTGGGTGGCGTTCCGATGAGCGATCCCATACCACCGATCGTAGCTGAATACGCGACGCCCAGCATGAGCGCCGTGCCAAAACGTGGTGTGTCGTCTTGCGAACCAGCGACTGCGGCAGCAATCGGAGCAACAACCATGGCTGACGCCGTATTGCTGATCCAAAGGCTGAGAAACGCCGTGCAGAGCATAAAGCTCCCGAGAATTCGATGAGAGCTGCTCCCCGCCTGTCTGAGAAGCACATCAGCCAAGCGCCTGTGCAAACCCGATTTTTCAATCGCCTTGGCAATAAGAAAACCACCCAGAAACAGGAAAATTAGGGGGTCACTGTAAGAAAGAGCAGCGTCAGAAAGCTCCGTGAGACCCATGATCGGGGCGACGGCCACCGGTAAAAGCGCGGTAGCCGGGAGCGGCAGGGCTTCAGAAATCCACCACAGTGCCATGGTGGACGCCAAACCGGATGCACGCCATGCCATATCCGACATGCCTTCTGGGGCAGGAACAACGGTTGGAGCGATCAAAAGCAACAATCCGAAAAGGATACCCTGCGTGATCCCAAGGTCGAGGCGAAAGAAACGCGTCCACCACCACGCTACAACGAGGGTTCGTTGATAGAAGCTATGCAGAATGCCTGGCGCTTCGTCGAAGACGCGCCGTTGCGCGAGCGTTTGAA
>NZ_JAIMIA010000197.1 GCF_019966495.1 Tateyamaria pelophila
AACGCATGATCTTCTCTCCTGAATTTTGAAACCATACCGCCACAGCGGGTTTCAAAATTCAGGAGAGAAGATCAGAGAAAGATTCGCTGAAGCGGACCGGCTAGAAGCCGGTGGCTTCGATCCATTAGGTGGAAAGTAAACCTGTTAACTGAAATTCAAACACTCGTATCTTCAGCCCGCTATGCTAGAAGATGTCTGCAGAGCCGAAAGAAACCAGCCAGGGGACAGGATGCTGAACTTAATCAAGTCTTTGTCGCGCAAGCAAAAGCGCAATATCTTTGTTTTGCTCGACTTATTGCTGATACCCGCGGCACTTCTCTTTGCATTCAGCCTCAGACTCCCGGCCGACGGCGCGACGGCTATGATGTGGAGCTATCTGCCCGTGCTGCCCTATCTGTTGGTCGTGGCGGCAGGCGTGTCGCTTTGGCTGGGCGTCTCTTCGACGACCTTGAACGAATACGAGTCTGAATCCGTCGGGCGTACGGTTGGTTTTGCAGCCATTCTGACCTTCACATCCTTGATACTGACAACAGCAGCCAACATTCAGATCGGCCTGAAACCGCAGGTGACCTTTGGCATCACCTTTTTCGTGTTTTCCGTCATCAGCCGTGCCGTCCTGTTGCAGGTGGTGATCGCGATGTACCGCAAAGGCAGTGACCGGTGCCGGGTATTGATCTACGGGGCGGGTACCACGGGTATTCAGCTCGTGTCGGCGCTGCGCAATCACGCGGTGATCGAACCTGTTGCCTTTGTCGATGACAGTCAGGCGTTGCAAGGGATCAACGTCTTGCGCCTGCCCGTCTACAGCCCGGTGCGCATTGCGGAAATCGTGGCCGAACGGCAGATCGACCGCGTCCTGCTGGCGATGCCATCACAAACACAGCCCAAGCAAATGCAGATCGCGCGCCGCCTGCAAAAAATGGGCCTCGAAGTGCAAACCTTGCCGTCCTTCTCGCAGCTGATCGGCGAAGAAGCCCTTGTCGACAAACTGACACCGGTCAATCCGCGCAGCTTTTTGGGCCGAGATGAAGTCAGCCCGCATCAGGGCGAAGGGTCCGAAGCCTATTCCGGGCGCCGGGTCCTGATTTCCGGCGCGGGCGGGTCGATCGGTTCGGAACTGAGCCGTCAGGTGCTTGAATGCCACCCGCAGAAATTGGTGCTGTATGAACTGAGCGAACACGCACTTTACCAGATTCATCAGGAAGTCATGCAACTGGTCGAAGGAAGCGACATCGAAATCGTTCCCGTGCTGGGATCCGTCACCGATGCACGGCAGGTGCGCCGGGTGCTGCAGGACCACGACATCGAAGTCATTCTGCATGCCGCCGCCTACAAACATGTGCCATTGGTGGAATCAAATCCGCTGGCGGGGTTGGCCAACAATGTCCTTGGCACGCACACTTTGGTCAGCGAAGCAGCCGCCTCGGGTGTGGCGCGCTTCGTACTGATCTCGTCTGACAAGGCGGTGCGCCCGACCAATATCATGGGGGCGTCCAAGCGGCTTGCCGAACTTGTTGTACAGGACACGGCCCATCGCATCGCCATCAAGAACGGTCTGGTGTTCGCAGCCGTGCGTTTTGGCAACGTGTTGGGCTCGTCCGGATCCGTCGTGCCCCTGTTTCAGGAGCAATTGAAACGCGGTGGGCCGTTGACCGTCACGCACCGCGACGTGTCGCGATTCTTCATGACCGTGCAAGAGGCCGTGCACCTGGTGCTGCGCGCCGGATCCATGGCCAAAGGCGGAGAAGTGTTTGTGCTGGATATGGGGAAACCCGTAAAGATCATGCAGCTCGCGCGGCAAGTGATCGAAAGCGCTGGCTTCACCGTTCGGGATGCACAGAACCCAGATGGCGACATGGAAATCGAATTTACCGGCTTGCGCCCCGGCGAAAAGATGACCGAAGAGCTGACGATAAACGGAACGTTGATCGGTACGGGCCACAAAAAGATCTTCTTTACGGTCGAAGAGAGCCTGAGCGAAATCGAAGTCGCGTCGGCCCTCCGCTCCTTGCGCCACGCGCTTGCCGCCGGCGATGAACAGCAAGCCCGGGACATGGTGATGCGTTGGGTAGATGGGTATCGCTTCACCCCAAACAGCAGCCGGGAGATGTCCGAAAGCGCCGTGCCTGTATCCTGAATGTCGCGCTTGGTGTCCCTTGAAAAAACGGTTGGCCCGAGACATTGCCTCAGATCAAGCTTCCGTGGTTTAACGTGTCAAAGTTTCCGGACACGAGCAGTGACCCATAATGTCTAAGACTCTTCGCACACTCAGATGGGCATGAATGTCAGGTCTCGCGCTTTGCGCAGCGACCATTGCAAACATTGCGCGCGCTCAGGATGTGCCACCGGGTACGGTCATCACCTCGTCACCGACCCTGAACTTCTACGGCCTTCCCGGCCTCATCGACATGCCCGGCGCAGATCCCTTGCCAGACGGTCAGGTGGCCATCAGCGTCTCGTATTTCGGAGGTCAGACGCGGACCTCGTTCTCGTTTCAGTTGACGCCCCGGATCAGCGGTACGTTCCGCTACATCGGAATACAGGATTGGGACTCGGATGGGTACAACACCTACCGCGATCGCAGCTTCGACATCCGCTATCTTATTCTGAGCGAAACCGAAACCAGACCGGCGTTGACGGTTGGGTTGCAGGATTTCTCGGGCACCGGCATCTATGCGGCTGAGTATTTTGTCGCCACAAAGAACTTCGATCAACCGTTCAGCCTGCCCGGCAAGTTCAAGATAACCGCAGGTCTGGGCTGGGGTCGTCTGGGATCATATGGCTCCATCGGATCGCCCTTCGGCGGCGATCGTCCGACGTTCACCAGCGGGGACACGGGCGGCAGCCCCTCGACGGACCAGTGGTTTCGCGGCCCGGTCGCCCCTTTTGGCGGGGTCGAATGGCAAGTCACCGATCGGTTTGGCCTGAAGGCGGAATATTCAAGCGACGCCTACGAGCCAGAAACCTCCCGTGGCGTGTTCGACCGCAAGTCGCAATTCAACTTTGGCGCGGAATATCAGGTCACCAACGGGATTCGTCTGGGCGCATATTATATGTACGGGTCCGAATTCGGGGTCAGTGCACAGCTTCAATTGAACCCCAACCGCCCGATCATACCATTTACGATTGCGGGCCCGCCGCCGGTTATCGTGCGTCCGAGCCGCAGCGAGATGCCCGAACGCTACGATACAAGCTGGGCGGAATCGGAACGCGCGCCAACCGTTATCCGCGATGCCATAGCACCGGAACTGGACGAAGTCGGTATTCAGATCGAAGCGGTGTACGTAACCGCGACCCGTGCGGAACTGCGGGTTACAAGCGAATTCATCGGTAATCAGGCCATCGTCGTGGGCCGTGTTGCGCGCTCCATGGCGCGCATCCTGCCCGCGTCCGTCGAAACATTTGACATCGTTTTGATGAACAACGGTCTGTCGATGTCCAAGGTCACGATCGAGCGGATCGAAATCGAAACACTGGAGTTCGAGCCAAATGCGAGCGGTGCCCTGCTGCCTGTGGCGGTGATCGGCAGCGCCGCGCCAAACGCGCCTGCAAATGCGCTGGTCACTCCGGATCTGTATCCTCAATACAGCTGGGCACTCGGACCCTATCTGCTCCCGTCCTATTTCGACCCGGACAAACCAATTCGGTTAGATGTTGGAATCGCGGCCGCCGCAGCGTATCGCTTCGCTCCCGGCTGGATCGTTGCCGGCGAAGTGCGTCACCGGGTGTGGGGCAACATTGCGGACTCCGAATTTGTGGGTGACTCTGCCTTGCCACCGGTCCGCACCGACGCTGTACTTTATGCACAGGGCGGCGATACGACGATGGAAAACCTCTACGTCGCCAAACAGTGGAAACCCAGCGAAGATACATTTGCCCGTGTGACGCTGGGATATTTCGAGCAGATGTACGGCGGCATTTCCACTGAATTTCTGTGGCAGCCCGCGGATAGTCGGCTCGGACTGGGCATCGAGGCGAACTATGTGAAACAACGGGACTTCAACCAGAGGTTCGGGTTCCGGGATTATGATATCGTTACGGGACATGCCTCTGCCTACTATACTTTTGGCGGCAACTATTTCGCTCAGGTCGACGCGGGCCGATATCTGGCCGGCGACTATGGCGCCACGTTCACGCTGATGCGCCAATTCGGCAATGGCTGGAGCGTCGGCGGCTTCTTTACCCTGACCGACGTGTCCTCAGAGGATTTCGGCGAAGGGTCGTTCGACAAGGGGATAACCTTCACCATTCCGATCAGCTGGTTCACCGGCCGTCCAAGCAAACAGACCTTTGGCCAGACCATCCGCCCAATCCAGCGGGACGGCGGTGCCCGCGTCTATGTGCCGGGTCGTCTCTATGGTCAGGTTGCCAGCGGTCAGGTGAATGACCTTATCGCCGACTGGGGAAGGGTTTGGGAATGATCCGGTCCGCTACGGCGTTCACAATGTGTGCCGCACTGTTTTTGTCAGCCTGTTCAGGCGGCAGAGAAACATCATCCGGTCTGGGCGCAGCGCTGCAAGCCACTGTCACGATTGCACAGGAAGGCCGCGAAGCCCGCGACAGACCTGCGCCTCCACCTCTGACACGGGATCTGATAGACAGAATTCCCGCCCCGGCGCTCGAAGTTGTTCTGGAAGATCGCGGTATCACCGGCCTTGTCGTGCCCTATGCGTCCCGCCGTGATGGGCGCAATGGAACGATTACAACATGGCGCAATGGCAGCGGGTCTCAGATCGTACTCAGAGACGGTGTGCTGATCTCCACACGCGGGATCGGCAACGATCTGGGGTCAAGCCGGGTAGACGCGGTGGTGCAGTCCATCAACACGCGCCAACCGGTCTCCGGCCCCCACAACCTGTTCGTTCTGGGCTATGCCAATTATACGACGCGGATCGATCTGGAATGCGAAATGGAATCGCTCGGCGAGACCAGAATCGAGATTGTCGAACGCGTCCACAGTGTCGTGCATCTCCGCGAGAATTGTGTCGGCCCGAATGGGCCCGTCACCAACGATTACTGGGTTGATCGATCAAGCAACACGGTGTGGCAATCTCGGCAGTGGGCTGGCCCGGACTTGGGGTATTTTCGCATCCGGAAGCTAAAAAAGTAGCGTTTTTGCCGCAGCCGCATGCAATTTTTCGCCGCTCCACGCAAAAGTTGCGAAGTTGATTGTTTTGCCGTGTGAACTATCGTAGGAGAAGTTGAGGATTTCAAAGGGTCATACCATGAAAAACACGTTCAAACTTATCACTGCCGCGGCTCTCGCCGTAACATGTAGCGCGACAATCTGGATGCGAGGAGCGCGTCAATCAGGATGAGAATCCTTGGTCGCGACACTTGAGACGATGCCGTCGTTTTCTATCGCGATCAAGGGTTTTGTGTTTTTGATTGTCGCGGCGCGTCAATCAGCTTGGATGTTAGCCGGTGTCGCTCTTTGAGCTGGGCGCCCAGGCCCCTTTGCTTGTTCGGCGGC
>NZ_JAIMIA010000198.1 GCF_019966495.1 Tateyamaria pelophila
TCAGACAGAGCCGCCCGGTTCTCTGCGGTCGCCAGTCCCTCGGTCTCGAACCGGCCCATCTGCGACGTGGATGCGGCATGCGCATCGACGGCACGGCCACCGACAACCTGGCGCATCACGGGATCGAGCGCGAGACGGTCGGCGTCATTGACGTCCCCGTATCCTGCCAACCGGCCGTAGACCGATTGCCGAAACAGCCCGTCGAGCCGGTGGATCGTGTTCTTGCCACGGCGATTATCGCACAGGGCAGCAGACGCCAGATTGGACAGACCGAGCGCGTCATCAAGCTCGCGCATCACCAGAAGGCCGCCATCCGAACTGAGCTGAGCGCCCCGGAATTCCAGCCGCACGCGAGGGTCAAAATCCACACGATCTGCCCGCTGCAAGCCCGCACCCTCTGGGTGATCCATGAAACACATCCTCCGCAGCAACCAACGCCATGATATATATAGAAAATATCACGTTCAAGACAGCGAAATCAGAGATCTACTTGGGGAATGCGGGCTAAAGAGGAAACGCGACCAAAATGGGGGTTTCGATGCGGATGCCGTCCAAAACGTTCGATAATTGAGCGAACGCGGGCATTTTGGCCACGGACCTTTTCAGCCAGATAAGCCAAACTGGCAGGCATTTCTTCGACCGTGATTTCAGTCAGATCTTCTGCGACTGCCACTCGGTCAAGATGATCCGGGCCTTCGCAGTGAAGTAAAGCGATTATGTAGAAAAGCTTCTTCCAAGGCTCGACCGCCGCAAAGTGACCGTTTTCCACGCCTTCGAGAACAAGCCTGGTGGCCTTGATGTCCTGCGCATAGGCCGCAGGCGTGTCTCGCCACAAAGAACGCGGAAACTGGTCAAGAGTAATCAAAAGGGCTATGCGACCCTTGGCTGTCTCCGCCCAGTGATCCAGTTCGCTGCGCGCTGCAGCAATCGTCAAATCAGCGAAATCATCGCAAATGGTTTGATCCATCCCGCCATACATACGGTGTTGAATCCAAGCTGAAAAGTCATCGGCCGATTCCCAGAAACCCGTGTCGGGGAACCATAGGTCGAGAACGGTATCGGGTGAAAATGCCATGGCAATGTCCTTCGATTTGCTAAGTTCAAAAGTCCTTTGGGAAATGTCCCATCAAGGCCTGTGCACCATATTCACCGACGCAGGCATTCGCGGCGAGAAGATTGTTCAGATACTCGCGGCGTGAGCCTGTATGATTATCCGCATGCATCTTTTTTGCAGGCTCGGTGGTACGGCGAAAAAAGGTCGGGAAGGACAGTCGAATCGTTGGGAAGGTCATTCTCTGAAGTCTCCTTGAAATGCTCGAAGACAGAGTATGCGCGGTGCGATTTTGCTGGTATCCGACGCTGCGCTGTGCTGTTCTGCGAAAATGCAGAGCGGGTTTAAAGAGTGGAGCGACGTCCGCGTTTTCCTTGCTGTGATGCGTCAAGGATCCACGCTTGCGGCAGCGCGGGTTCTGGGCATGAACCAAACCACCGTCTCGCGCCGCATTGATGTTCTTGAGCATTCATTGGGGTTGAAGCTGTTCGAAAAAACGACACGGGGTGCAGTACCAACGTCCGATGCGACAGCACTGATGGACGATGCCGAAAGCATTGAACGGTGCGCAGCCGGATTTGCAAAAACCGCCAATTCCCTTCGTGACGCCCAAACGAATACTATTCGCCTCACCGCCATTTCTGATGCTTTTAATGACCAGTTCGCGGCGATCCTCGAAGAATTCAAAACGCGCCACGGCAACGCGCAGTTCGAACTTATTTCCAGTGAGGAAAGGCTGGATGTTCTGGCAGGTGAGGCAGACGTGGCCGTGCGCCTATCGAATGCAAAATTAGCATTTGAGCCGTCTCTGATCTGTCGCCGGATGTTCGAACTTCCTATGTCGCTCTTTGTATCCCGGGCCTATGCCGAGAAGTACGGGGTACCGGTCGGGCCGAGCGATCTGCCGAACCACAAAGTCGTCCTTTTCGGTGGTGAGCTTGCAACGCACCCGGCCAATGAATGGCTGCTTGCACAAGCCGGAACCGCACAAGTGGCAATGACGTGCAAAGACTTCAGAAGTATCTCGACGACGGTGAAGATGGGCGTCGGTATCGGGATTATGCCGTCCAGGTTCAAAATCACCAACCCGGACCTCGTTCAGTGTTTTGAGCTTTCCTCAGAACTTGGGTCTACAGGATGGTTGATCGTAAATCCTAGCGCCTATCGACGGCCCGAGGTGAAAGCGTTCACCAAGTTTTTTGCACCTAGATACGCTGCTTACTATCGCGCAACGCAACAAAAAGACGATGCTTGAAATCCGACATTCATACTCTTCGCAGCATCGGTGGAATGGGCTCCAAGCTGCCTTGCGGCAATGCAGAACAAAGCCTGGTCTCAATGTTATCTGAATGTCAGATCCTGCTGAACACGCCCGGTAACATTGCGGTCGCAAAGGATGCATGCTTTCCGCCCTATCTGCCGCATTTGGCAAGGCCAAAGTTCGTAAATTCATGAGCGGGTTTGCTTTTTTCGCTTTTGCGGTGCCCTCACGACTCGTAGCGGCTGACGGACCTTTTTGGTGTAGTGCTGGACCATTGCGGGGCTTTGTTCCGTGACCGACGCGATCGAATTGTAACCACATCCGGCTTCCCAAAGCTCACACGCGGCGTTGTAGCGCCAGCTGTGGATTTCATACACCGTCTTACCGCATCGTTCTTGAGCACGTGGCCGCGCTCGAACCCACGGCCGAGCCCGACATTGAGACGGTGGACCCCAAACCATCCTAAACCGGCAGGTGGAGGACTTAATTGCATCTAAGCTGGTGACGCCTGAGCAGGTTCGAACTGCGGGGCTGCAGGCATGAGTGCGGCTCGCTTATTACGCTATGGCGTAATTTGTTTTGATTTACGCTATGCCGAAAAAGGAGCCGCACCATGGACTTCACAGCACGAACGGCCGAGCAAATCGGCGAGGCACTCCGTAGGACGCGAAAGGCGCGCGGCTGGACCCAAAGCGATATCAGCGCGCGTACGAATTTACGCGTTGCGACGATTTCCTCGCTCGAGAATGGTGACGCGGGGACCAAGCTCGCCACAGTGCTCGCCGTCATAGCGGCACTTGGGCTTGCGTTCCGATTGGTCGAGCGCGGTGGTTCGTTTGAGATCGAGGATATCTTCTGATGGCGAAATACGGGCTTAGTGGCACGCTGAAGGTGCTTCTGAATGGAAGGCTGGTGGGGGGCCTGGTGTCTTGCGGGATCGTGCGCGATCAGCTTCACCTATGATTACGACTGGCTGTCCTGGGAACACGCCATGCCCATCTCGCAGTCACTGCCTTTGCGCGAAGAGGCGCACCAGGGCGGCCCTGTCATTGCCTACCTAGAAAACCTGCTGCCGGATAATCAGGCGATACGCGAACGCGTTGCCGCACGGGTCCGTGCAGGCGGCACGGACGCGTGGCACATGCTGGAGAAAATCGGGCGCGACTGCGTGGGAGCCTTGCAGTTCGTCTCGGGAGAGGTTCCGGAGGTTGGCGCACTCATAGGAAGCCCGTTTCCGAGGCACAAATTGCCGACATACTGCGCAACCTCGCAAGCGCTCCGCTGGGCTTGCAGGAGGAAGAAGACTTCCGCATTTCCATCGCGGGGGCGCAGGAAAAAACGGCGCTGCTGCGCCACGAAGGCGCGTGGATCCGTCCATCGGGGCTCACCCCCACAACCCAAATTATCAAGACCCAACTGGGCGTTCTGTCTGCTGGGATCGATTTGTCGGACAGTGTCGAGAACGAGTTTTTCTGCATGGGCGTCTGTCGCGCCATGGGCATGGCTGTGGCCGAGGTCGAGATTGCCGATTTTGAAGACGTGCAGAGCCTTGTCGTGACGCGGTTTGATCGGCGCTGGACCAAGGATGGCCGATTGATCCGCCTCCCGCAGGAAGACTTTTGTCAGGCGCTCTCGGTCCCACCCAGCCAGAAATATCAAATGTATGGCGGGCCGGGGATCACCGAAGGGATCGGGTTGCTGACAGGCAGTGATGACCCCGAGGCGGATCAGCGCGTGTTTTTCTGCGCGCAGGTGCTATTTTGGCTCTTGGGAGCGACGGACGGGCACGCCAAGAATTTCAGCATTGCATTGCGCCCTGGCGGGTTCCGCATGACCCCACTTTACGATGTGCTGAGCGCCCAGAAAGCAGTGGACGACGGTCAAATCCGCCAGAACCGGATGCGCGTCGCGATGGCGGTCGACGGTCACGACCGGATGGGCGAGGTGGTGCCACGCTACTTCCTGCAGGCTGCGAAGGCGGCAGGTTTTGGTGTGGCGCTGGCGGAAGAGGTCTTGTCGGGCGTCGCGTCTGAGCTTGAACCAGCCTTGGACAAAACCCTAGCAGACCTGCCGGATGAGTATCCACAGCCTTTGGTGGACGCCATTGTTGCTGGCGTGCGACGTCGGGCGGCTGCCTTTCATGCCGCATAATCCGCAGATCGTATTTGCGTCGGTACGGGCCAGCGCATTGGCGACGTTGTGAATATGAAGTGGGCCCATTTTTCCGACGAAGGATTCGATGTCACTTAGGGCAAAACCGACAAGCCGCTGTGGATCCCGCTCACAGATCGTCTAAAGGCCCACCTTGTCGGGCTCGAGCGAACCGACGGCACGGTCGTAGTTGCCGCCAAGGGCAGCTCGGTCAGCTATGGCTACCAACCCCAATACGAGGACGCCCATTGGGCCGGTCATAAAGTGCCAAACCGCTCTGAACATTTAAACCCGCATTCCCCAAGTAGATCTCTGATTTCGCTGTCTTGAACGTGATATTTTCTATATATATCATGGCGTTGGTTGCTGCGGAGGATGTGTTTCATGGATCACCCAGAGGGTGCGGGCTTGCAGCGGGCAGATCGTGTGGATTTTGACCCTCGCGTGCGGCTGGAATTCCGGGGCGCTCAGCTCAGTTCGGATGGCGGCCTTCTGGTGATGCGCGAGCTTGATGACGCGCTCGGTCTGTCCAATCTGGCGTCTGCTGCCCTGTGCGATAATCGCCGTGGCAAGAACACGATCCACCGGCTCGACGGGCTGTTTCGGCAATCGGTCTACGGCCGGTTGGCAGGATACGGGGACGTCAATGACGCCGACCGTCTCGCGCTCGATCCCGTGATGCGCCAGGTTGTCGGTGGCCGTGCCGTCGATGCGCATGCCGCATCCACGTCGCAGATGGGCCGGTTCGAGACCGAGGGACTGGCGACCGCAGAGAACCGGGCGGCTCTGTCTGA
>NZ_JAIMIA010000199.1 GCF_019966495.1 Tateyamaria pelophila
CCGCCGCGCCTTCGGCCATGCGACGAACTGAATCGCAGGCACAAAAATCGTCAGGTCAATTCAGGCGCACAAGTATAGTACGTGAAAGTGGGTGGCGGCAGATCGGATGCAGAATGCTCAGGAACGGATCATTCAGATCGAGGCGGAAAAATTACTGATATGCTAGGTTCAGATGCACCTCTTAACATAACCGTCACTCTGATCGGATATGGAAGACATTGCAATCGCCGAGCACCCGCACTCGGCTCATTTTGAATTGCCGCGAGCAGAAGAGTTGCGGGCGCATTAAAAGATGTTTGCGGGAGTGTCACGTCAGCCAAAAGGCAGGAAACCTTCGGATGTGTGGATTGGCCGGAACTGGAGAATCTCGAGGCGGAAATCCGCCACCTGACTGACCGCCTCCTTCTGCGGCCAGACTTTGTCTGCCGCCCTCATCTGCAAATGTTCAAGATGGCGACGGCAACACCTGCCGCTGTCCCACATCGGAACATTCACCCAAATATGCAACCATAGTACCGGGCTACTAGTTTACGCAGCTCAGCGCTTCCCCCCATACCGTGACTTGCCGCCCCGCATCCCGCCGCGCCCGCCTGTGCTCCGGCCTGACGCCTTCTGCGCATCACCCACGGCCTTCTCCACCGCGTATTGCCGCGCCATGGGATCGTCGGCGATGGTCAGATCCACCGCCTCCAACCGTTTGACTTCGTCGCGCAAACGCGCCGCCTCCTCGAATTCCAGGTTTTCGGCGGCTTTGCGCATGTCTGTCCGCAGCCCGTCCAGCACGGTTTGCAGATTGCCGCCCGCCAGTGGGTTGTCAATCTTGGCTGTGATGCGGCTTTGGTCCGTGTCGCCTTTATAGAGGCCCGCCAGAATGTCCTCGACGTTCTTCTTGACCGTCGCCGGCGTGATGCCGTGTTCGATGTTGTAGGCTTCCTGCTTGGCCCGGCGGCGGTTGGTTTCGGCCAAAGCCCGCTCCATCGATCCGGTGATGCGGTCGGCATACATGATCACCCGGCCCTCGGCGTTCCGAGCGGCTCGACCGATGGTCTGCACCAAGGACGTCTCGGAGCGCAGGAAGCCTTCCTTGTCCGCATCCAGAATGGCCACCAGACCGCATTCGGGGATGTCGAGCCCCTCGCGCAGCAGGTTGATCCCGATCAGAACGTCAAAGGCGCCCAAACGCAGGTCGCGCAGGATCTCGATCCGCTCGATCGTGTCGATGTCGGAATGCATGTAGCGCACACGAATGCCCTGTTCGTGCATGTATTCCGTCAGGTCTTCCGCCATGCGTTTGGTCAGCGTTGTGCACAGCGTGCGCATCCCGTCGGCGGCCACCTTGCGGACCTCGTCCAGCAAATCATCGACCTGCATCTCGACAGGGCGGATCTCGACCGGCGGGTCCAGAAGGCCCGTAGGACGGATCACCTGTTCGGTGAACACGCCGCCCGTCTGTTCCATCTCCCACGCGGCGGGCGTGGCCGAGACAAAGACCGACTGCGGCCGCATCGCGTCCCATTCCTCGAACTTGAGGGGCCGGTTGTCCATGCACGACGGCAGGCGGAAGCCGTGTTCGGCCAACGTAAACTTGCGCCGGTAGTCGCCTTTGTACATACCGCCGATCTGCGGCACGGACACGTGGGATTCGTCGGCAAACACAATGGCATTGTCGGGGATAAACTCGAACAAGGTGGGGGGCGGTTCGCCCGGTGCGCGACCGGTCAGATAGCGTGAATAGTTCTCGATCCCGTTGCAGACGCCTGTGGCCTCCAGCATTTCGAGGTCAAAATTCGTGCGTTGCTCCAGCCGCTGGGCTTCCAGCAACTTGCCATCGCCGACCAGTTGATCCAGCCGCATGCGCAGCTCTTTCTTGATGCCCAGAATCGCCTGGGACATCGTCGGTTTCGGCGTCACATAGTGCGAGTTGGCATAGACCCGGATATGCTCCATCGTATCGGTTTTTTCGCCGGTCAGCGGGTCGAATTCCGTGATGCTCTCCAACTCTTCGCCAAAGAACGATAAACGCCACGCACGGTCATCAAGGTGCGCCGGGAAGATTTCCAGCGAGTCGCCCCGCACCCTGAAACAGCCCCGAAAAAACGCTGCGTCGTTGCGTTTGTACTGCTGGGCCACCAGATCGGCGATCACCTGCCGCTGGTCGTAATTCTTGCCGACCTTGATGTCCTGCGTCATCGCACCGTAAGTCTCGACCGAGCCGATACCATAGATGCAAGACACTGACGCCACGATGATCACGTCATCCCGCTCCAAGAGCGCCCGCGTGGCCGAGTGGCGCATGCGGTCGATCTGTTCGTTGATCTGGCTTTCTTTCTCGATATAGGTGTCCGACCGCGCCACATAGGCTTCGGGCTGGTAATAGTCATAGTAGCTGACGAAATACTCGACCGCGTTGTCCGGAAAGAACCCTTTGAATTCGCCATAAAGCTGCGCGGCCAGTGTCTTGTTCGGGGCCAGGATGATGGCGGGGCGCTGGGTTTCCTCGATCACCTTGGCCATGGTGTAGGTTTTGCCGGTGCCCGTGGCCCCCAGAAGCACCTGATCCCGCTCGCCCGCGTTCACGCCGGAGCTGAGTTCCTTGATGGCGGTTGGTTGGTCGCCTGCGGGAGTAAATTCACTGTCCATCCGAAAGGCAATGCCGCCTTCGAGCTTGAGGCGGGTGCGCACATCCTCGGCGGGGTTGGCGAGGATGGCTTCGGATGACTCGGAATGGGCATAGGGCATGGGCAGGCTCCTGCTATCAGGGCTGTTATCTGGCGTTTATCGAAGCATGCGCAAGGGGGTGCGGCATTCTGCTGTCAGAAACTGGCAGGAGTGTAGACGCGCATCGGCTCTGTCAAACCCTTGAGCGGTTCCGTTCCAACAAGGCTCACGGGTTGGTTGACCGTCTGTGCGACGGCGTCGGAGATCAGCACCGCATGGCCCAGTTGCCCGGTCAAGGCTTCGATGCGGGCAGCGATGTTGACCGCTTGACCCAAAACGGTGAAATCTATCCGCGCCCGTGCCCCGACATTGCCGTAAAGCACCTCGCCGAAGTGAATGCCGATGCCGAAATCCGCGCCCATGTCCGATTGCGCGGAGATGTCCCGAGCTGAGCGGGCCGCCGCGACGGCCCGCTGGCAAGCCTTGGTACGGCCTTCGGGGGTGCCGTCGGTCGGGAACAAGGCCAGCACGCCGTCGCCGAGGAATTTCAGGATTTCGCCGTCATGCTTGTCGACCGCATCCGAGATAACCTCGAAATACCTGTTGGCCAAGTCCAGAGCATCCCTCGCGGGCCGGGTTGCGTTAATGGCCGTCCAACCGCGAATGTCGCTAATCAAGACTGCGGCTTCGATCGTTTCGATATCGCCGCGTGTGATTTGTCCGTCCAATACGCGTTGACCGGTGCGCGCGCCCAGATAACTGGTGGCGATGGCCGTCGCCAGTTGATAATTATTGTGTACTTCGATCACGGGGGCCAGAACGGGCGCCATTGCGTCGAAGCCTTTGATCTGAGGTTCCGAAAACCCGGCGGGACCGTCGCTTGTAAAAATGCACATACCCGACGAGCTCATGGCAAAAACAAACGGCAGACCATAATAGTCGGTCGCGCCGCGATCGCGGAGTTCGTGCAACGACACGTGGTCCTGCGCGCTCAGCGATGCATCCAGGCGGCGCCGAAACGGCGCACGTGTCCGAGCAATCTCTGCCATCGGGCTGCCAGTATATGCCGGTCGGGTTTCCAAACCATGCGGTGCGGTTATCTGCACCAAGGGCGCGCTTCGGGCTTCCCAGAAAACGCTGAGAGCAGCGGTCAGGGGGTGTGTTGTCCGCATGCTCAACCGCAGGCGCATCAAGGGGACGCCATCCTCCAGCAAGCGCGCGCCAAGCCCGTCGATCAAACCCTGCAACGTCAGCATACGGCCTGTCTTCAATATCCATTCGATGTGCGGTGCGGCGTCAAACATACACTTTCATATGGCTTTTGGTGCCTGTGAGACAATTCGCATCTTGCGAGGCATGTCGGAATTGACGATATACTTATCTCAGGCCTTTCAGGAGCGATTTCATGCGTGCACGCATCTACCAGCCAGCCAGGACCGCTATGTCATCCGGCGCTGCCAAGACCAAGCATTGGGTTTTGGAGTTCGCGCCTGCATCTGCCCGGTCCGTTGATCCCCTGATGGGATGGACGTCGTCTTCGGATATGCAAAGCCAGGTCCACCTGACGTTCGAGACCCGCGAAGCGGCCGAGGACTATGCCCGCGAACAGGGCATCGATGCGGTCGTACAAGAGCCCAACAAGCGCAAGCCCAACATCCGCCCCGGCGGCTACGGCGAGAATTTCGCCACCGGACGGCGCGGAGCATGGACTCACTAACCGTCGCCTTCGACATCCCGACAACACCGGATGTGCGCGCCCTGCTTGAGCGCCACTTTAACCTGATGCGGGCGGGGTCGCCCGCAGAAAGCTGTCATGTGATGCAGCCGGATGCATTGCTGGAACGCGGTGCGTTTCTGGTGGCCGCACGCGAAAAGGATGGTGCCTTGCTGGGTATTGGTGCCTTGACCAGAATTGCGCCCAATCACGGCGAGCTCAAGTCCATGCATACGGCAAGTGAAGCGCGCGGTCAGGGCGTGGGACAAGCCGTTTTGGCTGAATTGATCAACACGGCCCGAGCGCGTGACATGATCCGTCTTAGCCTTGAAACAGGCAGCTCAGATATATTCGCCCCGGCCCGCGCCCTGTATGCGCGCAACGGTTTCGCCTCATGCGGCCCATTTGGCGATTACGGAGTGGATCCGCTGAGCGTTTTTATGACACGCACGCTCTGAATCGGTGCCGCATGACCGCTTTGGGTGGATCCGAAATGCTCTTCACTTTACCCCATACTCATGTCTTTCGGGGGTGATCTCACTGCACTTTTCTGACGGCGCATTTTGTTTTTGACTTCAATTAAATGAATACTCGGTGGTGTTACCATGTATCTGCGAAGTTGACTTAGCTATGCACATAGTGCACCAACCGCAAAGGTGGGCTCACGTACTTCAACTGGATAGAATATCCGACTTCCAAGTGAAGGACCACCGGCTGACGCCGGAGGCATCATTTGTCGGAATGTAATTCCAGGTACTGCTTGATGACATCGTCT
>NZ_JAIMIA010000019.1 GCF_019966495.1 Tateyamaria pelophila
AGACGATGTCATCAAGCAGTACCTGGAATTACATTCCGACAAATGATGCCTCCGGCGTCAGCCGGTGGTCCTTCACTGGCATTGCTGAACGAAGAGCGATGCTGCACCACAGGATCCTCAAAGACATTGAGGTTAGAGAGATCGGGCTCAGAAGCCAGATCGGATTTGCTCCGATAATCTGGTGTTCTGGCTTTGGCGCAACAGAAAGCGGAGCCAATGGCTCCGCGTGTTCCGTTCAACCTTATCAAAACCAAAGCACGGCCTGCCTCAGATCGCCAGATATTCGGACCGCAATTCTTCGTTTTCGAGAACTTCCGCTGCGGATCCGTCGAAAACGATACCGCCTGTATCCAGAATCACGGCACGGTCGGCCAGTTGCAAAGCGCGTATGGCGTTCTGCTCAACTATGACCGTTGTGATGCCTTGTTCCTTGATCACGCGCAGCGTCTTTTCGATTTCATCGACGATGACTGGCGCCAGACCTTCATACGGTTCGTCCAGCAACAGCACTTTGATGTCACGTGCAAGCGCCCGGGCGATGGCCAGCATTTGCTGTTCCCCGCCCGAAAGTGTGACACCTTCTTGCAAACGCCGCTCGCCAAGGCGCGGAAAGAGATTGTAAAGCCGCTCGATCGACCAGCCGATAGGGGGAGCGATTTGTGCCAGCTTGAGGTTTTCCTCGACGGTCAGGCCCGGGATGATCCTGCGATCTTCAGGGACAAGGCCAAGACCCAACTGTGACGCTTCATGGCTTTTCATTTTGTGCAAGGGCTGGTGGTCGAGCCAGATCTCGCCATGACGCAACTCGGGGTCATCCATGCGGGCAATGGATCGGAGTGTCGTGGTTTTGCCCGCTCCGTTGCGGCCAAGAAGCGCCAGAATTTCACCCTCATGGACGTTGAAGCTGATCCCTTGGACGATGTAGCTTTCACCGTAATAGGCATGCATGTCCCATATGCTGAGGAAGGCAGGGGCGGTCTGGGCATGGCTGATGCCCTTGGAGAAATCGGGTTTGACGTTCATGTCAGTGCTCCGTTCTGAGTCGTAGCGCCAAGAAAATTCGTACGAATTTTCTCAGGCGACGTTGCATTATGCGGCTTCCTGGGTTTCACCCAAATATGCTTCACGCACTTTGGGGTGACCTTTGATATTGTCCGGCGTATCTTCGACCAGCGGTGTGCCCTGTGCCAGGACAGTGATCCGTTCCGCCAGTGAGAATACCACGTGCATATCGTGCTCGATGATCGCAATCGTGATGTTCCGCTCTTCCTTGATTTGCTTGAGCAGGTCGATCGTGTTGTTGGTATCCGCCCGCGCCATTCCGGCCGTGGGTTCGTCCAGCAGCAGCAAGCGCGGTTCCTGAGACAAACACATTCCGATCTCGAGGCGCCGCTTATCACCGCGCGACATGGAGGCTGCGTGCATGTGCCGCTTGTCCGACATGTTCATCTCTTCCAACATGTGCTCGGCGCGCTCAACAATTTCGCGATCCTTCAGCATGTTGATGAACACATTGGGTTTGAACGATCCGTCTCGTTTTGCAAAGCAGGGGATCATCATGTTTTCCATGACGCTTAGATCGCCAAAGATCTCAGGAGTCTGAAACACACGCGAAATGCCCATCTGGTTGATCTCGTAGGGTTTGCGCCCCAGAACCGATTGCCCATCGAACATCACGGAGCCCGTATCCGGTATCAGCTTGCCGACAAGGCAGTTCAGCAAGGTCGACTTGCCGGCCCCATTTGGTCCGATGATCGCATGCACCGAGTTTTCCGCAATGCTGAGGTTCACGTCACCGAGCGCCTGAAGGCCGCCGAACCGTTTGCCCACGTTCTTGACTTCGAGAATTCCCATCAGTCGTCTCCTTATTCCGCAGGTGTGGTTTTGCCGTCAGGCGAGTCGTCAACCGGTGACTTGCGCTTGAACAGTTTCGCAATCTTTTGCCCACCTTCGACCAGACCACCCGGCAGGAAGATCACGACCGCCATGAAGATCAAGCCAAGCGTCAGGTGCCAGCCTTTGCCGATGAACGGATAGATCAGCGTGACAACGAAATCCTCAAGCCCGTCGGGCAGAAAGGCAAACCAGGTGTGGAGGATGTCCGAGTTGATCTTTGACAGGATGTTTTCCATGTACTTGATCGCACCAGCCCCCAGCACCGGACCAATCAGGGTCCCAACGCCGCCGAGGATTGTCATCAGGACCACCTCGCCAGACGCCGTCCAGAACATCCGTTCCGCGCCAACCTGTGTGTCCATCGCAACCATCAGACCGCCCGCCAAACCGGCATACATGCCGGAAATGACAAAGGCCGCCAGTGTGTAGGGCTTGGTGTTCAACCCGGTATAGTTCAGCCGCTGCTGGTTCGACTTCACAGCCCGCAACATCATCCCGAAAGGAGAGCGGAATATACGGATCGACATGTAGAAGGCCACAAGCATCACAATCGCTGCCACATAGTACCCCGCGTTGAAGGTGAACAGCCAGGACCCCATGCCCAGTTCAACGCTTGATCCCATTTCCAGCCCGAACAGGTTGGCCTTGGGCGTGGCGCCCGGCGCCAGAGCCGCATCAAGAATGCGCGGGTCTGTGATTTTCGGCTGCAAGCCCGTTTCGCCGCCGGTCAACGGAGTCAGCACAGAATAGGCCAGTGAATAAGACATCTGGGCAAAGGCCAGCGTCAGGATCGAAAAGTAGATGCCCGAGCGGCGTAGCGAAATCCAGCCTACGGCGAGGCTGAAAACACCTGCAACGATCACCGACACGACAATGCCGGGGATCACGTTCATCGTCAGCAGTTTCATCATCCACATCGCGGCATAGCTTCCGACCCCCAGGAAGGCCGCATGGCCAAAGGAGAGGTACCCCGTCAGGCCAAACAGGATGTTGAACCCGATCGCGAAGATACCGAAAATCACGAATCGCTGCATCAGGTCGGGATAGCCCGCGTTGAACTGTGCGAGGCCCGATCCTTCGGGGAAGGGGTTCAGGATAAAGGGCGCAAATGCGACGAGCACTGCAACCAGGATCAGCAGACGCGCGTCTTTTTTCTCAAGTCCGAACATGTGCTTAGTCCTCCATCACGCCCTTGCGACCCATAAGGCCACGCGGACGTGTCAACAAAATGATAATTGCAACGAGGTAGATGATGATCTGGTTCAATCCGGGCAGGATGTTCAGAACTTCGCGCATAGAGGCAAAGCTTTCCAGAATACCCAGCAGGAAGCCTGCCAGCACCGCGCCGGGCAGGGAGCCCATGCCGCCGACAACCACCACGACGAAGCTCAGGACAAGGAAATCCATTCCCATGTGGTAATTCGGGGAGTTGATCGGCGTGTACATCACCCCGGCCAGTCCCGCGACCGCGGCGGCAATCCCGAACATCAGGGTAAAGCGGCGGTCGATGTTGATGCCCAACAATTGAACCGTTTCACGGTCTGCCATACCGGCACGCACCACCATCCCGAAGGTCGTGAATTGCAGAAAGGCAAAGACAGCGCCGATGATGATCGCTGCAAAGCCGAAATATACGAGGCGCCAGTAGGGATAGATGATGACATTCGGATCAAACCCGAAGGCGGCACCAAAGTCGAAGGAGCCGCGAAATGCGTCGGGCGCCGGTGTTGGGATCGGGTTGGCACCATAAAAATACTTGATGATCTCTTGTAGAACGATGGCAAGGCCAAAGGTCACGAGGATCTGGTCCGCGTGCGGACGTTTGTAAAAATGCTTGATCAGCCCCCGTTCCATCGCGACGCCGATGCCGACCATGACCGGGATCGCAAAGAGGATCGACAGAGGTACGGCCCAGTCGATGAGTGCGTCGCCCGTTGCCTGACCAAACCAGTCATAGACATAAGGTACATCTACCTTCAGCGGGTTGCCCAGAAAGTCGGTTTGCGTGTTGTCCACAACCTCATGGCTGATCGATATGATCCGGCTGAGCGTTACGGCACAAAACGCGCCGATCATGAACAGTGCGCCATGGGCAAAGTTAACGACGCCGAGCGTGCCAAAAATGAGCGTGAGTCCCAACGCGATCAGCGCATAGGCTGATCCCTTGTCGAGTCCGTTCAGGACTTGAAGGATGATTGCTTCCATCGGTCTGACCTTTGGTTTGGAGATTTATCCGCGAAGGATGGGGTGGGGCGGGCCCGTTGGCCCGCCCCGGATCGTTGGCTTACGCGCCTGGGTTACACGCGCCCAGTTCGCCACCAAAGATGGAGGCGTCATAGGTCACCTGGCTCACAGGTGTGATTTCCACGATCTCAAGAAGGTCGAATTCCGACGTCGGGTTTTCTTTCCCCTTCACGACCAGCACGTCCTTGAAGCACTGGTGATCTTCGCCACGATACAGCGTCGGGCCATTGCCCATGCCGTCGAATTCGAAGTCTTTCAGGGCTTCGCCAACCGCACATGGGTTGAAAGAACCGCCACGTTCCACCGCATCTGCATAGAGCAGGGCCTGAACGTAGCAGGTGTGCGCCGCCTGGCTGGGGGGGAAGCCGTATTTGGTGCCGAAGGATTTGACGAATGCCTTGGAGCCTTCGTCCTGCAGCGACCAGTGCCAGTTTGTCGAACCAAAGATGCCTTTGACGTTGGCACCCGCACCCTTCGCCATCAGGCGGGAGTAGAGCGGAACAACGATCTCGAACTGCTTGCCGTTCACCATCCGGTCACGCAGGCCGAACTGAACCGCGTTTGTCAACGAGTTCACCATGTTGCCGCCGTAGTGGTTCAACACCAGCACGTCCGCATCCGATTGCAAGATCGGCGTAATGTAGGACGAGAAATCTGTCTGCGTCAGCGGTGTCAGAACCGTGGCTACGGTTTCCCAGCCCAGAGCTTCGGTCGACGTGCGAACGGCCTCTTCTGTGGTGTAACCCCAGTTGTAGTCGGCGGTCAGGTGATAGGCTTTGCGATCGTTGCCATAGTTGGCAGCAAGGATCGGCGCCAGCGCCGCGCCGGACATATACGAGTTAAAGAAGTGACGGAAGCCATTGGCTTTCTTGTCTTTTCCCGTTGTGTCGTTGGAGTGGGTCAGACCGGCCATAAAGATGACACCGGCTTCTTGGCACAACGCCTGAACGGCCACGGCCACACCTGACGACGAGCCGCCGGTGATCATGACAGCGCCGTCTTTTTCGATCATCGACCGGGCTGAAGCGCGGGCGGCGTCCGATTTCGTCTGCGTGTCGCCTGTGACGTATTCGACCTTCTTTCCCAGGATTCCGTTGCCTTGCAGGGCCTTGGACGAGAATGTGTTCAGCAGGCCGCCATCGCCGCCACCGTTCAGGTGCTCGACCGCCAACTCGTAAGCGCGCAACTCGTCCGCACCCTCATCCGCGTAAGGACCGGATTGCGGAACGTTGAAGCCCAATGTGACAGTGTCGCCCGTTGGTGCGTTGGTGAAGCCTGCATGGCTTTCGGCGCGCAGATACGTCGGAAGCGTGAGGCCGGCACCGGCAACGACGCCGGTTTGCAGCACGCCACGGCGTGTCAGGTTCAATTTGGACATAAATATCCTCCCATTTGTTGAAATGCGCAGCCAGGCTCCTCTTCCACGGCGGCGCGGCACCTATTAGTGCAAATGTCATAAGGCCCTCTTTCGGAAAATTGCGCAATAAACCCCTTGTTTTTCACAACTATTTTGTAAACATATCAACACCGCGCAGGGAGCATCTGTAAATTTTATTATGTCGCAGCGCAGAAACGCGTTGAAAAACCTGAGATAGGGGGACGGCAGCAGCATGACCAGAGAAGCACTAACCGGCAGCCGCATCCGCGAACGTCGTATCATTCTGGGCGTGAAGCAGGCGGATCTGGCGCGCCAGATCGGAATATCAGCGTCCTACCTCAACTTGATCGAGCACAACCGTCGCAGAATCGGCGGCAAGCTACTTCTCGATATAGCGGGGGTATTGGGGGTCGAAATTTCGGCGCTGACCGAAGGCGCCGAAGCTGCCTTGATCGCGGCTTTGCGGGATGCTGCCCAAGGGGCGCGGATGCCCGACGCCGAAATGGAACGTGCGGAAGAGTTTGCAGGCCGGTTTCCCGCCTGGGCGGATGCGTTGTCCAAATCCCACCGCAGGATCGCTGTCCTGGAGCGGATGATTGAAACGCTGAACGATCGCCTGACCCATGATCCCGAACTGGCCGCGTCCGTGCACGAAGTGCTTTCCACAGCGGCTGCGATCCGCTCGACAGCGTCGATCCTCGCGGAAGACAAGGATCTGGACCCAGAATGGCGCGACCGGTTTCATGCCAATATCGATGCCGACAGCCGCCGTCTGGCCGCCAGCTCAAAGGCTCTCGTCGGGTTTCTGGATGCAGAAACCGGTGAAGCAGTCACGTCCAGCACACCGCAAGAAGAGGTCGAAGAGTTTCTGGCGGCGCGCAACTACAGTTTTGAGGACCTGGAAGCCGGTGCGGTGCAACCCGCCGACGCCATAAAGGATGCACCGGAATTGACATCCGTCTCCGCCCGGCAAGTCGCCGAAGATGTCTTGAAGCGCATTGTCCAAGACAGTGAGCGCGTGGCGATGCCGAAGCTTGAGAGGGCTCTTGAGACGGTGGGCGCCGATCCTGTTGCGCTGGCCGAACATTTCCGGGTTTCGGTGCCGTGCATCATGCGCCGGATGGCTTCATTGCCGAAATTGGGGCTTGGCCTTGTGGTTTCGGATCGGTCGGGCGCGTTATTGTTCCGCAAGGGCGTTCCGGGGTTTGCGATCCCGCGCTATGGCGCGGCTTGCCCTTTGTGGCCCTTGTTTCAGGTATTGGGGCAACCGGGCCACGTCTTGTCGCAGCGGATACAGGTGCCCGGTCGCGCCGATGCCGTCTTTGATTGCTATGCTGCCGCCGAGTCCGTCGGACCCATGGTCATCAATGTGCCGCCGCTGATCGAGGCGACGATGCTGATCGTACCTGTTCCCGGCCCGGACCAGGACAGCGACGCTGCACCTCAGGAAATGGGGGCGTCGTGCCGTATTTGCCCGCGTCGCGGGTGCCCGGGCCGCCGCGAGCCTTCTATTCTGAGCGCAGGGTTCTGACGTTTTGACAGGCCGTGCAAAACTGCACATAGTCGGTCATGCGCACAATCGGGCCGCAGGTCCTGCGCATCAGGGGAGGAGACGCGAGCATGGATAAACATGTTCTGCTGGTGGAAGATGAGATGAATATCATCGAAGCCATTCGATTTTTGCTGAGCCGTGAGGGGTGGCGGGTTGATACCCATTCCGACGGTGCGACGGCGGTCGAGATCATTCGTAAACTGCGTCCGACGCTGGTGGTTCTGGATTACATGCTGCCAGGTAAAAATGGTCTCGATATCTTATTGGAACTGCGTAACGATCCTGATTTCGTCAATTTGCCGGTTTTGATGCTGACGGCGCGCGGCCAGTTGCGCGACCGTGAACAGGCCGAGAAAGCGGGTGTCAGCCGTTTCATGACAAAACCGTTTTCCAACACCGAAGTGGTGACCGCTGTGCGCGATCTGGTGCAATTGGCGCGATGAAACCGCCCTCCAAGCCTGCCATTTTTCTGGAGCGGAGCGGGTATCGGCAACGCCGGATGATGGATGCGCTGCGGGTGCTGCCGGTGCTGGGCGTGTTTTTGTGGATGTTTCCGCTGTTCTGGCCCACCGGCCCGGCCGAGCATGGCATCGCTGAACCGGTGAAAATGTCCTCTGCCGTCATCTACGTCTTTGGCGTTTGGGTGCTTTTGATTGCGATGTCTTTCGGGTTGCGCCGGATATTGCGCGCCACGCTGGAGCAAGAAGCGGCAGAAGTGGAAGAGGCGAGCGGGGGCGAAGCGCGCTGATGGCCTCCGTCAACCAGCTGATCGGCGTCAGTATCGCCTATGTTGTGTTTCTCTTTGCGGTCGCCTTTTTTGCAGAGCGGGCGGCCGCATCAGGCCGACGCGGCTGGCTCGGATCGCCGCTTGTCTACACCTTGTCGCTGTCAATCTATTGTACGGCATGGACGTTTTACGGCGCCGTCGGCTATGCGGCCCGATCCGGGATGGAGTTTGTGACCATCTATCTGGGTCCGAGCCTGGTGATGATCGGATGGTGGTGGGTCTTGCGCAAGCTTGTGCGCATCGGGCGTGCCCAACGGGCCACGTCCGTCGCCGACCTCATTTCCGCCCGCTACGGAAAATCCAATACGCTCGCGATCGTGGTGACGATCATGTCCGTGATAGGGGTGACCCCCTACATCGCGCTTCAATTGCAGTCGGTCACGTTGTCATTGTCGATATTTGCAGGCCCGGATGATGCCGGTGGCTTCAGCCAACCGGGGGGGGCGTTCTGGATCGCAGTGGGATTGGCCGTCTTCACCGTCCTGTTCGGCACGCGCAACCTGAACGCCAATGAACGTCACGACGGGGTGGTCATCGCGATTGCGGTCGAAGCGGTCGTGAAACTTGTGGCGCTGATGGCTGTCGGCATCTTTGTCGTTTGGGGGATCGCAGGCGGGATCGGCCCGATGATGGAGCGCATCAATACCTCGCCCATCGGCGAGTGGAACGTTGATCGCAGCCGTTGGGTCGCGCTGACGGCTTTGTCGGCGGCCGCGTTTTTATGCCTGCCGCGCATGTTTCAGGTGCTGGTCGTCGAAAATCAGGATGAACGCCATCTGCAAATCGCAAGCTGGGCCTTTCCTCTGTACCTGTTGCTGATGAGCCTGTTTGTCGTGCCTATCGCAGTCGTTGGCCTTGATCTGATGCCCGCAGGCTCCAACCCGGACCTGTTCGTGCTGACCGTCCCGCTGGCTGAAGGGCGGATCGGTCTGGCGACGCTCAGCTTTCTGGGTGGGTTTTCGTCGGCGACGTCGATGGTGATCGTGGCGACGCTGGCGCTGGCTACGATGGTGTCGAACCATGTGGTGATGCCGGTGTGGCTGAACGCGCAGGGCAACGGCGCGTCGGTGTCGGGTGATGTGCGCAACGTGGTGATCTTTGCCCGTCGTACGTCCATTCTGGTGATCATCGGCTTTGGATATCTGTACTACCGGTTTTCGGGTGGAGGGGCTGCGCTGGCGGCCATTGGTTTGATTTCCTTTGTCGGCGTGGCCCAGTTTCTGCCCGCCATGCTCGGAGGCATTTTTTGGCGGGGGGCCACGCGCACGGGGGCTCTGTCCGGATTGATCGTGGGGTTCGTGATCTGGGTCTACTGCTCGCTCTTGCCCAGCTTTGGCCCGGATGTGGTACTCAGCCGGGAGCTGTTTGAAGTCGGCCCCTGGGGTGTGGGCCTGTTGCGGCCCGAAGCGCTCTTTGGCATCGAAGGTCTGGATGCGACAGTACACGCGGTTGTGTGGTCCCTGACACTGAATACCTTCGCTTTTGTCGTCATGTCATTGATGACGTTTCCCGGTCCATTGGAGCGTCTGCAGGGTGCCCAGTTCGTGAATGTATTTGATCATTCAACTCAAACCCGTGGCTGGGACGCGGCCTTTGCGACGTCCGAGGACCTGATGATCATGTCTCAGCGCATCCTTGGCCCGACCGAAGCCCAGAACCTGTTTCGGGCCGAGGCGCGCAAGCAGGGTGTCCGAGGCCATCTGCCGGAACCCACGCAGGCTTTCTTGCAGCACCTTGAACGTGAACTGGCGGCATCGGTCGGTTCGGCAACAGCGCACGCAATGATCAGCCAGTTGGTGGGCGGGGCGTCCGTCTCGGTGCAGGACCTGATGGCCGTCGCGGACGAATCTGCGCAGATATTGGAATATTCCAACCAGTTGGAAGCCAAGTCTGCCGAGTTGAGCCGCACCGCCGGTCAATTGCGCGAGGCGAATGACAAGCTGACGGCCCTGTCGGTGCAAAAGGATGCGTTTCTCAGCCAGATCAGCCACGAATTGCGCACGCCGATGACCTCGATCCGGTCCTTTACGGAAATCCTGCGCGACACAGAAGGGTTGGGGCAGGTGGAAAAGACCAAATACGCTTCGATCATCCATGGGGAAACGATCCGCTTGACCCGGCTGTTGGACGCTTTGCTGGATTTGAGCGTTCTCGAGAATGGTCAGGTCAATCTGAATGTCGAAAGCGGGCGTTTGAGCGAAGTGTTGGACAAGTCCATCGTGACGGCGCAGGCCGGGGCGATGCGACCCTTGACGATCAAACGAAGACATCTGGATGAGGCGATCATCCTGACCACGGATTTGGATCGATTGAACCAGGTCTTTATCAATCTGATCACGAACGCTCAGAAATACTGCGCAGCGCAAACGCCGATACTGACCATTGAAGTGCACCGGAATGGCGAGAATGTATCGGTCGTGTTTGCCGACAATGGAATACCCATTCCGGTTCAATCACGGGCGCTGATTTTCGAGAAATTTGCGCGCATCAAGGACACCGAAGGGGACGGGGCCGGGCTCGGGTTGGCGATTTGTCGCGAAATCATGACGCGTTTGGGCGGCAATATCCGATATGCGCCGGACCTTGAGGGGAACGCGTTTGTTATCGATTTGCCGCGGTCTGCTGCGATGGCTGCGCAGTGAAGATGCAGAAATCCGCGCTGTGATAAAGCGATTGGTAACCATTCGCGCCTAATTGTTAAACCGGAGTTACAGGTGATTTGACCGATAGAGTATATGGGCGAAACCAAGTCAAATACGGTTCTGGGGCGCATTGCGGCCGCCGGGCGCGAGGATCATCAGGCGCGTGCCATGACCTTGCAAAAGGCCATGCGTGTGACGTTGACCAAGGTTGCGGATTCGCTGATGGACCTGCCCTTGGCGGTCATCGGATCGGTTGTCCAGAAAGTTACGGGTGATGGACTGGAAAGCGTCATTGACGATGATGCGTTGCTCCTTTTGCTGGATGGACCTACGGCACGTGTCGGTGCTGTGCAGTTCGACCCGGTGCTTGTCGGTGGGATGATCCAACAACAAACCATTGGCACCGTGCGTCCGGACACCGGCGCGGCCCGTCCGATGACGCGCACGGACGCCGCCATTTGCGCGCCGTTGCTCGACGCCGTTTTCGAACGGGTGCCCAAAATCGTTGACAGCGCGGAAGACGCCCGCCTCGTCGATGGCTTTCGTTTCGGTGCCAAGGCGGAGCATAGTAGGGCGTTGCGGATCGCGCTCGAAGCGCCCGAGTATACCATTTTGCGGCTCACAATCGATTTAGCGCGCGGTACGCGGCAGGGTGAAATGGTGATAATTCTTCCGATCCAACACCTGGAAGTGACGGTGCCGGAAGGGCCGGACGACCACGGCGAGCATAAGCTGCAACCACCCGAAATGAGTAAGGTGGTGATGGACCTGACAACAGAACTGAACATGATCCTGTGCCGGGTGAAGCTGCCACTGACAAAGGTCCGGGATCTCAAGCCGGGCGATGTGCTGGATATCCCTCCGGGCCATTTTCCAAATGTACAGATATGCGAAAAATTCGGGCGTGTTCTGGGGCAGGGGGTCGTTGGTCACGTGGATGGGTTGCGTGCCGTCAAACCCAAGCAAAAACCACTGCACGCATCCCAACCGCTGCGACGCGCCAGCGACGAAGATCGCGTGGACATGCCAAAGGTGGAAGAGATCGGTGACCGAAGGCGCGCACAAGATACGGATGCCAGGGTTTCGCAGAGCAATGAGAAATCGGAGGATGCAGGGGCAGCGCAACAGACGACGACCCTCGGAAAACCGTCCGATGCAGACGGGGCAAACGATTCTGAGCACAAAGTGCCTGCGATTGCCGATGCCCCTGAGGTCGACCTGCCAGCCCTGGAAGATTTTCCCGACCTTGAAGATCTGCCGGATTTGGCAGACATGCCTGACCTTGCTGACCTGTCCGAAACGAAATTGCCAATCGCGAGCTAGGACTGATCGTCAAACAGTCTTTGCAATAGCGTCCAGTGTCGGACGCAAGTTGTCCAGATCATACCCGCCCGATCGCGCTGCCGCGAGTACGTCATCTGTGTTCATCTTGCCAGCCTTACCAAGCGCCCAGACAATGGTAGACCGCGTACCGGAGGCGCAATAGGCCAAAACCGGGCCTGCGCTCTTTTCGATCGTCTTTGCATGCAATTCCACGTTCTCGGGGTTCATGGTTTGATGTGTCAGCGGCAGGCGCACAAAAGCCAGGCCCGCAGCCAAGGCCGCGGCCTCGATGGCGTCAGCCTGCAAACTCGGTGGGACCTCGGCATCAGGGCGATTGCAGATCACGGTCGTGATGCCTGCTGCTGCGATATCATTCATGTCCGCCGCATCAATCTGCGGAGCCACAAAGTAAGTCGGGGTGATTTGGCGAATATCCATGGCATCAAGAGTTAGGCCGTGATTGGCGGACTGTCCAGCGCGCGTCACAGTTGTCTGGTGATCCGTGGCGTCGGAGGCTTTGATGACCGGATTTCGATATCCGAGATCAGCGAAGCTGACGACCGAACCCCAGAGCATAGGTTTGATCATTCGCTCCAGGTCGTCGACAACAAAACAGCGAGACACGGCTTTGACGCATTGATGAGGTTCAGCTCAAAAAGATACCGATAATAACGACCATCAAGCCGATAACCGACAAAAACAGCGCTCCGAGGTTGCGTGGCAAAACGCGCTGCATGACCGCGCGCATTTCGGTGTCGTCCAACTTGGCGCGCCGCGCGCGCCAAACCGTCACAACGCACCACATAAGCCCCACGAGCCCCAGGACCGAAATCGCGGCGCCGCCCCAGATCAGGCCGTCAAACAAGCTAAATGTTTCAGTGCTTTCCATGGCACGCCCTTACCGGAACCCGATGTTCAGGGCAAGCGCGCGAATTCGCAAGCCATCCCCTCTTGCAGGGCACCGGCGAGGCCGCTATCCAACGCCCATCAATGCTTGGGAGAGCCAAGCCTCTGTCATCGTGGCTGGTGCCAAGAACGCCGGTTTTGACGTAAAAACGGGGCGATCCGGGCATCAAAGGATTGAAACGCTTTGCTGGGAGAGAAAAGGGATGCTGGGTCAAACACGATGAGGTGTTTCTCAAAGAGCGCTTTGAATACTCGCGGTGCGGCGGGCCCGGCTTGTCAAACGGTTAAGGCAAAAAAAAACGAGGTATTTTATCCTCTGGCGGTCTTCCAAAGCGAGTGGAGCCGCGTGAATCCGAAATCCGGCGAGGGGTCCAACGGGATTGAAAATTCAGACGAAGGTGGAAATCACGGAGATTGATGCTCCCGATCGCAGATGTCGTGGCGCCGGGTCTAAATCTGTGCGCGGGTGTGAGTGAATCGCCAAAACGGAAACAGGAAAAGCAGCACTTTCCTCACGAGATCATACCCAGACAGCGAATAGCCTGGCTTTCCAAGTCTCTGCGAACGTGATTTCTTGACTGCCGAAATACAAAACTTAGAAACGTAAGGACTGACAATGGATCAAGTATTGGATCAAGAATCCACACCGGATAGCTACAAGGTAACGGCAAACGAACTGCGGCAATTTGTAGAACGCCTGGAGCGTCTGGCCGCCGAGAAAAAGGATCTCGCCGAGCAGGAAAAAGAAGTCAAAGCCGAAGCTAAATCGCGCGGCTACGACGTTCGGATTCTTGTCAAATTGCTGGCGATGCGCAAGCGAGACGCTGACGACCTCGCAGAGGAAGAGGCCGTTCTGGAAATGTACAAAGAGGCTTTGGGTATGACCTGATAGGGATTAGACGTCCCTACAATCTCCCGATCTTATAGATAGCGCTGCCTCATAGTGAGAGCAGGATTGATGCTGTGCAGCCCCAAATAGCGCAGCAGCATCAAGCCTGCGGCGGTGGCGAGAAAGACGAACTGGGTCGTCGTTAACGAAGATCTAGATCTCCGCAACCGTATGCTAAGCAATGCCATGAGGCGTTAACAAGGTTGTGCGCACTCAGCACGCCTTGACCGCAAGCCAATCAGCAGAAAGAAACCGGAACGAATACTACACCTGAACTCCCCAAATTGCGGGGCAGGCCAATGCCCCAATGGACGACGACTTCACCTCTGTCTCAAGCTGGCCACGGATGGCCCACACGGCATTTATCCATCGACGTCTATGTCCGCATGATCATCGGCCTGTTCAAAACCCAGTCCATAAAGGTCCCCCGGCCTTGGAAGTCCGTCGGCCAGATCGCGTTGGACACCCTGAAACGGATCGACAAGGTATGACACCACCCGACATTCACAGCGTCATTGGCGACGTCACGCCCAAAACAGCGAGGCAGGCCTTTCATGTGAGCTTGAACGCAGACGAGAAAGCAGCCCAATCATTGAACCAGAAATTCCTTGGTAAACCGGGCACGGTTCAGTCGTCAATCGCGTTGCGGCCCTTGAGCGGCGCTGCACAGGAGGAGTGCAATATAGCGTTGGACGGGACGTATGCCGCACAGCCTGCAGCTTCTTTTTTTAGATAGGACTACAGATATTTAGGAAGCAGCGTCCGCATTTCGTCAGTCGTCGCCATTAATATTTTCAGCCCCTTCAAACACATTAATAAGAAGCCGAACCCATTGCACAAAAACGTAGACGGCTTTGGCAAAGCCGCCGGAAAAGGTGTGAGGCAAGAATGGGCGCCAAGCTGACCTTTTGGGTAGGTATCAAAAAGGAGCCAGATGGCCCCTTTTTGATTTCATTTGTGGTGTCTCAGGCCGCTGCGGCGAGGTTGCGCAGCACGTAATGCAGGACGCCGCCGTGTTCGATATATTCGATCTCGATCGCCGTATCGATCCGGCATTTCAGCATGATCTCTTTGGCCGAACCGTCGGCGAATGTGATGGTGCAGGGCACCTCTTGCAGGGGCTGGATCGTGTCGAGACCGGAGATCGAGACCGTTTCCTCGCCGGTCAGGCCAAGCGATTTCCGGGTGTCGCCACCGGTGAATTCGAACGGGATCACGCCCATGCCCACCAGGTTGGAGCGGTGGATTCGCTCAAAGCTTTCGGCGATGACCGCTTTGACACCCAGCAGGGCCGTGCCTTTGGCCGCCCAGTCGCGGCTGGAGCCTGCGCCATATTGCTCGCCGCCGAAGATGACCAGCGGTGTGCCGGCCTCCTGATAGGCCATGGCCGCATCGAAGATCGACGTTTGTGCGCCGTCTGGCCCTTTGGTGTAGCCGCCTTCGACGCCGTCCAGCATCTCGTTCTTGATGCGAATGTTGGCGAAGGTGCCGCGCATCATGATCTCGTGGTTGCCACGCCGCGAGCCGTAGGAGTTGAACTCGCGTGGGGCGACCTGCCGCTCCATCAGATACTGACCGGCGGGCGTGCTTTCCTTGAAGGATCCAGCGGGGGAGATGTGGTCGGTGGTGATCATATCTCCCAGCATTGCCAGCACCTTGGCGTCGTCGATGTTGCTGATCTTGCCCGGCTGCGCGCCCATCCCTTGAAAGTAGGGCGGGTTTTGCACGTAGGTGGATGTTGGTGGCCAATCGTAGGTCAGTGCGTCCGTGGTGTCGACGCCCTGCCATTTCTCGTCGCCTTTGAAGACGTCTGCGTATTTGGTCTGGAACGCTTCGCGCGTCACCGTCGCTTCGACGAGTTCAGCAATTTCCTGGGTCGAGGGCCAGATGTCTTTCAGAAAGACGTCGTTGCCGTCCTGGTCTTGCCCCAGTGGTTCGGTGGTGATGTCGATATTCATGTCACCCACCAGGCTGTAGGCCACCACAAGAGGGGGCGAGGCGAGGTAGTTGGCCCGCACATCGGGCGATATCCGGCCCTCGAAGTTGCGGTTGCCTGACAGGATGGACGTGGCGATCAGGTCGCCCTCGGAAATCGCGTCGCTCAACTCTTTCTGGATCGGGCCGGAGTTGCCGATGCAGGTGGTGCAGCCGTAGCCCACCAGATTGAAGCCGATGGCATCCAAATCCTCTTGCAGGTCGGCAGCTTCGAGATAAGCGGACACGACTTGAGACCCTGGTGCGAGCGATGTCTTGACCCATGGTTTGCGGGTCAGACCCTTTTCGCGCGCCTTGCGTGCGACCAGCCCCGCGCCGATCATCACATAAGGATTGGAGGTATTGGTGCAGGACGTGATCGATGCGATGACGATTGAACCATCATGCAGTTTGTAATCCTCGCCTTCGACGGCATGCGATTTGTGGTGTCCAACATTGCCGGGAATGTGGTGTGGGGCGGGTTGGCCGCCTTCGCCGGTCCACTCCTTTTTCTCATCCGCAGGCGCGGAGATGCCCGGTCTTTGGCCCTTGATATAGGCCCCAAAGGCGGCTGCGGCTTCGGTCAGCGCGATATAGTCCTGCGGGCGTTTGGGTCCAGAGATTGCGGGGACGATCGTGCCCATGTCCAGATGTAGCGTGTCGGTGTAGATCGGGGCATAGCTGTCGTCACGCCACATGCCATTTTCCTTGGCATAGGCTTCGACCAGTGCAATCCGGTCCTTGTCGCGGCCGGTGTTTTCCAGATAACGGAGCGTTTCCTTGTCGATCGGGAAGAAGCCACAGGTGGCTCCGTATTCGGGAGCCATGTTGGCGATGGTCGCACGGTCGGCCAGCGGCAGGCGGTTCAGGCCCTCGCCATAGAATTCGACGAATTTGCTAACGACGCCCTTGGCCCGCAGCATTTCAACGACCTTCAGGACGAGGTCGGTGCCGGTGGTGCCTTCCATCATCGAGCCTGTCAGCTCAAAGCCGATGACTTCGGGGATCAGCATCGAGATTGGTTGGCCGAGCATCGCGGCTTCGGCTTCGATCCCACCGACGCCCCAGCCCAGAACGGCAGCGCCGTTGACCATGGTGGTGTGGCTGTCGGTGCCGACAAGCGTATCGGGATAGGCGACCTGCTCGCCGTTCTGATCCGCATCGGTCCAGACGGTCTGACTGAGGTATTCCAGGTTGACCTGGTGGCAGATGCCGGTTCCGGGGGGAACGACGCGGAAGTTGTTAAAGGCGCTCTGGCCCCATTTGAGGAAGGTATAGCGCTCCATATTGCGCTCATATTCACGATCCACGTTCATCTGGAACGCGCGCGGGTTGCCGAATTCGTCGATCATGACCGAGTGGTCAATGACAAGATCAACGGGGTTCAGCGGGTTGATCTGTTCGGCGTCGCCGCCCAGGCTGACCAACGCGTCGCGCATTGCGGCCAGATCGACCACGGCGGGAACGCCGGTGAAATCCTGCAACAGCACGCGGGCCGGGCGGTAGGCAATCTCGCGTGGGTTCTTGCCGCCATTGGCACCCCATTCGGCAAAGGCCTTGATATCGTCAACCGACACGGTCTTGCCGTCCTCGAAACGCAACATGTTTTCGAGCACCACTTTCAGGGCGGCGGGCAGTTTGGAAAAGTCGCCCAGGCCAGCTTCGGTGGCGGCCGGGATGGAGTAATACGCGATCGACTGATCGCCAACTGTCAGCGTTTTGCGGGTTTTGGCGGTGTCGTGACCAACGGTGATGGGCATGAATGCTCCCTTTCTGAATGCGCTGCGGGACAAGAGATTTGGATGCGTCATGCCTTAACCAGCGCCTGCAATCAACAAATTTCGGGTCCGGTGCGACGATTTTGTATACTATTGCATACAATAAAGGCCGAGGGCAGTGACACAAATGCTCAACAAACCTTGATTGGTCATTTGATCGCATGCCTTTTAGGTCTGTGCCATAGTTGCTGTCCGATCTCCAAGCTGCGGTGCATATCTTCATGAAGAAACTGATTCCCCTCATTCTGACAGGCCTGTCCCTGTTCGGCACGTCGGCAGCAGCGCAATCGCCCGTGGTTGTTGAACTGTTCACGTCGCAAGGCTGTTCGTCCTGTCCGCCGGCCGATGCGTTGATGCACGAATTGGCCAAGCGGGACGATGTCATCGCGCTGGCGCTGCATGTGGATTACTGGGACTACATCGGTTGGAAAGATGAGTTTGCCGTCCCCGCCAATACGGAACGTCAGCGCGGCTATGCGCAAGAGGCAGGGCGCCGTTCGATCTACACGCCTCAGATGATCATAAATGGCGTCACCGATATTGTCGGAGCGCGGCCAATGGATTTGTCCAAGGCCATCGCCGAACACGCGGCCAATCCGACGCTGATTGCGTTAGAGGTGGAGCGATCAGGCTCGACCGTGTCGATCTCGGCGGAGCCATGGCAGACACCTGGTCCTCTGACGGTGCAGATGTTGCGCTATACGCCCGAGCGGACGTCGGACATTACCCGCGGAGAGAATGCAGGGCATGTGCTGACATATACCAACGTGACCGAGGATTGGGAAACCCTGGCCGAGTGGGACGGCGCAACGGCCCTTTCTCTGGAAACGGAGGTTGAGGGGGACCAACCGTTGGTCGTTCTCATTCAACACGGAACGCACGGACCTATTCTGGCCGCAGCCCAGATCAAGTAATCCGGTTCGCCCTCCAGCGCCGCGCCACCCAAAACCACTGTTCGGGATTTTCAAGAATACGCGCTCTCAGGCTGTCGTTCAGCGCTTGCGTCATTGTCACAGGGTCGCTGTGCGGTATCGGCGCTTCGAGCACGGACGCGAAGGACAGCCCATCGGGCTGCCGAATGCCGTAAAAGGGGATCAGCGAAGCGTCATACCGCAAGGCCAGTTCGGCGGCGGAAGTTGATGTATGCGCCGGTTTGCCCAGAAAATCGAGGATCGGCGCGTTTTCGACGTGTTGATCAAAGAGCAGGACAAGCTGACCGCCGGATTTGAGATGACGCAGGAATCCGGCCATGCCCGCGCGGTCCTGCGCAAAGACGGGGCCACCCAAGGCCTGTAGTGTCTGCACGTAATGGGCATTGAAATATGGGTTCGACATGTCGCGGTAGAGCCCGCCGACGTCAAATCCACGGCCAATGAGGGCCGCGCGCACGGCCTCGTAGTTGCCGAAATGCCCGCTGACCAACAGAGCAGGGCGGCCTTTGGCGCGCGCCTCCGAAAGGGCGGCAAATCCTGCGCCGCTGATCGCCGCGTTTTTTTGCTGATCCAGCAGATCGCGGGTCGCGTAGTTTTCGATCACGGTGCGCCCGGCATTGTACAGGCTGGTATCCGCGATGCGCTTTTGCTCGGCTGACGGCAGGTGCGGCAGGATCATTGCCACGTGCGCGCGCGCACGCTTGCGATATCCGGCAAGGGGGCCAATGACATGCGCCATCATCCAGCCCATCACCCGCCCGCGCATTTTGGAGGGCATGGTCAGCGCAGCAAGGATCACGCCGCGCGCCACAAGATTGGTCGCAAAATGTGCGGCCTTGGTGACCCAGGGTATTGTGTCGGGCGCTTTGCGCATCAGGCGGCTCTGCTGTCCAAAGGGGCGGGACCGCGCCTATTCGCGCGCCCCTTGTGCTGTGTGACAGACATAAATCCCTGAATGTGTGACCACAAGCGCCGCGAAAAAACCTCCGTCGTGTGCGTTGCGGCAATGGGGCCGGATAACCGGAGCATGGCGAGGTCGGATTTGTCAGATCTTGCCCGGCCTTCGATCTTGAGACGGTCTTAGGACAGCCTCGTCCTTCAGTTCCTGCGGTCTAGACCCCGCTTGTCAGGACGTGCCAGTCTCAGCTGTCGTCATCTGCGGAGATCAACGTCAGTTCGCCGTCACTTTCCATCTGTCGGATTGCGGTCACGACCGCCGCCATGGCGGCCTCGGTCTCAGCGGGCTTGGGTGTGCCTGCCTCGCCCACTTCTTCGCGCAATTGGTCTGCCATCCGTGCGGACATGTTTTCAAGAAGATGGTCGGCGCTGGCCTGCAAGCCTGCGGCTTCGGCACCCGCCAGAGCCGTGATCAGGGCCGCCGGGTCCACTGCGCGCAGGATGCGTGGCACATCGCGGGCGGCGATCCGGGCCGGGATGTTCGCAAAGGTGAAGATCGCCTTTCGGACGGCATTGGCAAAGCCCTCATCCGTCTCGTCGAGCCCAGCGAGCATGTCATCGCGGGTGAGCGAAGTGGAGGAATTAAGGATGGCGCCCACCCGTTCCACCGGCCCGTCATGAAAGGCGCGCACTGGCCTGTCCTCCAGCTGGCTGGCGAGGGACAGGCCGATTCTGTCGACTGCATCGGGCGTTACGGCCCCGGTCATTGACACCGCGTAGGTGATCTGGCGGGCGCGCGGGCCGGGCAGTTTGCCCAGCAGGTTCGCGGCCTTGCTCACTGGAAGTTTCGACAGCATCACGGCGGCGATCTCGACGCTCTCGTTCTGGAGGATCGGCAACAGCAACTCCGGCTCCATGTCGCGAATGCGTTTCCAAGGATCGCCTGCTTCGCGCACACCAGCCTCTTTGCGCAGGCGGGCCGCGGTTTGAGGGCTGATGCGGCCCTCAAGCGCACTGAGCGCGCCTGCCATGCCACCGGGGAAGGACAGCCCGATCCGGTCCACCTCGTCGGCAAACTCCGCAGCGACATGCTGCAGCGTATCGCGATCCACGGTGCGCATCGACCCCATGGCCTTGGTCAGATGCGCTTGCAACTCTTCGGGCAAATCCTCAAGCGGGATGTCAGCCCCGTCATTGAGCAACATCCGCACCACAATCGCAGCCTTGGCGCGACGGGACAGGGAGTTCGTGGTGAGAGAAAGACCGCCGCCCTGATGCACGATTGCGGGGGCGGCAGGGATGGGAACCAATTCAGTCATGCGCTGCCTCGATACGGGGATTTATACCCTACATCGCAGGCAAAGGTTGATAATCCTTCAACCGTTGCAGAAATCAGTACCTGTAGGTCTGGCCCGTTTCGATAGCAGTGCGCAGGGACGTTTCTGCCCATGTTCCGGCACCGCCGCGTTCCTGAATCTCGCGCAATTGCCCAATGGCTGCGACCTTGTCACCGGAGGCCACAAATCCTTGACCCATGTAGGAGCGGGCCAGAATGTTGTCGGGATTGGTGTCGATGGCCCGCTGGTAATACACATTGGCCAGTGCCACATCCCCAAGCATGCGCGCTGTGAACCCCCGATAGGTCAGCACTTGATCGGAGGCCTGATCGGGCATGTTGTCCATCACCTGCGTCGCTTCGTCGTAACGTCCGGCGTAGGCCAGTTCGCGCACGGCATCATACAGGGTGCCATTGTCCAGATGGGATGTCTTGTCGGGGCGCACGCATTTGCTGATGCTCGCATCCCATACTCCGTTCACCTTGGCCGAGAAGCGCACGTATTTTTTGATTTCAGGATCCCACTGGCGTTCCTGAAAGCAATCCTTGGTGGTTTGGGTTGTTTGCGGCTTCGACTCATCTTCGCCCCCAGCGGAAAAGCTTGCGGTTGGAAAAGCGATGGCAAGAGCAAGCACCGCAGTGACAGAGGGGGTACGAAACATCACAGATTCTCCAGTTGGGCGCGTCGGTTTCAGTTGTAGTCGTATAATCCGCCGCGCCCGGTCACTAAGTTTTCAACATTCCGTGAACGTCAGCCGGTTGTCATGACACAGCTATTTGTCGCGGAATCATAGGTCGATCCGGCAGCGCAGGACATCGCCTGTTGCTCGGTCTTTCCATAGTTGCAGCCCATCGCAAGGCTGAGCGTGGGGGCGAGGGTGAGAGCCAGCGCCACGGCGAGAGTCTTGGTCGTCATCAGTCGTCTCCTTTGTGTTGCAATTCACGTAAGGTAGAGCAACTTGCCGCGTGGACAAAATAAATTCGTGCTGCAGGCGATGCAACGGCCATGATTGCTGTTGGATTGGGCGCGAAACCGGCAGTATATCGCATAAGCGCGCATGGCCCGGCTGCTTTCGGTGTCAGAGCCTGCGGGCACCGGGGCGGCGGCAGACGCCGGTTTCAGTCGAGTTTGAACGGTTTGGGCAGCGTGCGCAGGGACCGCGCCCCGAGCTGTCCCATATTCGCAATCAGGTCCGACTTGAGAATGTGAGCAAGGTGATCCGGTCCTTCGGGACCCAGGGCCGCCAGTGCGTAGTGCCAGGCGCGGCCGAGCATGACGAAATTGGCCCCCGAGGCCAGGGCGCGCAGAATATCGAGCCCGCCCTCGATGCCACTGTCGAAGATGATGGGCAGGGTGGTGGCGCGCCGGATCGCGGGCAACACGTCGATCGTTGCAGGGGCCGCATCGAATTGTCGGCCTGCATGGTTGGAGACCCAGACGGCGTCGACGCCCAATCCTTGTAAACGCTCCGCATCTTTGCCGCGCAGCACGCCTTTGACCACGAATGGACCCTGCCAGGCGTCGCGCAACCATTTCACATAATCCCAGTCGGGTGATGTGCGGAGCAAATAGCCCACATGGGCGTTCACGGGCAGGTTGTTCGTTGCGGCATTGGCATAGGCGTCGAGCATCCGCATGTGCGGCATGCCCCTATGGGCCATTCCGAGCGCCCAGGCGGGGCGCAGGGCCACTTGCGCCAGGAGCCGTGGTGTGAGGCGGGGCGGGTTGGTCAGCCCCGACCGCGTCTGTCGTTCGCGCCGGGAGGCGACGGGAACATCGACCGTCAGCACGAGAGTGGTAAAGCCCGACGCGCGGGCCCGTTTCAGCATATCGCGCCGAATGCCTTCGTCGCGGGGCGGGTACATCTGGAACCAGCCGTTTTCGCCCAGCACATTTTGGATGTCTTCGGGCGCTGCGGTGGCTACGGTCGACAAGGTATAAGGTATGCCCAGTCGGTTTGCGGATTGCGCCAGATACCGTTCGGCGTCCGGCCACATCAGTCCGGACATGCCCACGGGTGCGATGCCAAAGGGCAGCGGCAAATCCGCGCCCAGAAAGGATGTCGTCAGGTCCGGTGTGAACTCGCCGTGCAGGATGGACGGCATCAGCCCGACCTTGTCGAGCGCGCTGCGGTTGCGCGCCTTGGTGGCTTCGCTACCAGTACCGCTGTCGAGATATTCCCAGACAAATTTGGGAATGCGCCTTTCAGCGCAGTTCTTCAGGTCGGAGAGAGCGGGGAAGCGCGCATCGTATGTCATGGCGCATCTTATGGCGCGACCGCACGACCGCTGCAAGGAGGCGTCTGAAAGGCTGGTGAGGGGGCTCGCGTGACGCGGCTGTGTGGATGGGGCCATGGCGGAAGAGGCTTCCGCCTTACGGGGCAGACAGCAGGTGGTGTCCTTGAAGCGGCAGCCGTTGCAGGGGGCGCTGCCCCCCCCCGCGCGTGCCGCGCGTCCCCCGGAGTTTTTCTGGCAAGATGAAGGGGTTGGAACATCTCAAGAACATGGCTTTTCCTTTGGTTTGGTCCGCGCTAGATTGCGGACATGAGCAGTTTTGATGATATGGACGCCTTTGAGGGTGCCGCTTCGTTGTCGGCGCGGGCTATGGCCGCGCGTCCGCAGCCTTATCTGGAGGGGTTGAACCCCGCCCAGCGTGCCGCCGTTGAGCAAATGGATGGCCCAGTGCTGATGCTGGCGGGGGCCGGGACGGGCAAAACCCGTGCGTTGACCGCGCGCATTGTGCATTTGCTGAATACCGGGCGCGCCCGGCCTAACGAGATCCTGGCAGTGACCTTTACCAACAAGGCGGCCCGCGAAATGAAGAATCGCGTCGGGGCCATGTTGGGACAATCCATCGAGGGCATGCCCTGGCTGGGGACCTTTCATGCGATCTGTGTCAAGCTGCTGCGTCGCCATGCGGAACTGGCAGGGCTGAAGTCGAACTTTACCATTCTGGATACGGACGATCAGATCCGTCTGCTCAAGCAGTTGATTCGGGCCGCCAACATCGACGACAAGCGTTGGCCTGCGCGTCAGTTGTCCTCCATCATCGACGGGTGGAAAAACCGGGCGCTGACGCCGGACAAGGTGCCTGCGGCGGATGGCGGGGCGTATAACCACAAGGGGGTCGAGCTTTATGCGCAGTATCAGGCACGTTTGAAGGAACTGAATGCCTGCGACTTTGGCGATTTGTTGTTGCATGTGGTCACGATTTTCCAGACGCATCCGGATGTTCTGGGGCAGTATCAACGCTGGTTCGCCTATATTCTGGTGGACGAGTATCAGGATACCAACGTCGCGCAGTACCTGTGGCTGCGCCTGTTGGCGCAGGGGCACAAGAATATCTGTTGTGTGGGCGATGATGACCAGTCGATCTATGGCTGGCGTGGCGCGGAAGTGGGCAACATTCTGAAGTTCGAGACGGATTTTCCCGGCGCTCATGTTGTGAAACTGGAGCAGAACTATCGCTCCACCCCGCATATTCTGGGCGCGGCGTCTGGCGTGATTGCGGGCAACAAAGCGCGGTTGGGCAAGACGCTCTGGACGGACAAGGACGAGGGCGAGAAGGTCCGGTTGATCGGCCATTGGGACGGCGAGGAAGAGGCCCGCTGGATCGGCGACGAGGTCGAAGCGGCGCAGCGTGGCACCCGTGGGATGGACCCTGTGTCGCTGGATCAGATGGCGATTCTGGTGCGTGCCAGCCACCAGATGCGCGCCTTTGAAGATCGGTTTCTGACCATTGGACTGCCGTACCGCGTAATTGGCGGGCCACGGTTTTACGAGCGGATGGAGATCCGGGATGCCATGGCCTATTTCCGGGTGGTGGTGTCGCCCGAGGACGATCTGGCCTTTGAGCGGATTATGAATACGCCCAAGCGTGGCCTGGGCGACAAGGCGCAGCAGACCATTCAAATCGCAGCGCGCGCCAATGAGGTGTCTCTGGTCGAGGGAGCGCGTCTGGCGGTGGAGCAGGGGTTGATCAAGGGCAAGGGCGGCAAAGAGCTTGGCGCGCTGGTCGCGGGGATTGACCGGTGGAATTCGGAACTGCGCGGCCCCCGGATTGAAATGACCGTGGATGATGATGCGGTGCTGGATGAGGGCGGACCTGCGCCCCGGTTTGAGTATGGGCCGCCGCGCCTGTCTCATGTCGAGTTGGCGGAAATCATTCTGGACGAAAGCGGCTACACCGCTCATTGGCAAAACGACAAGACGCCCGAGGCGCCGGGACGGTTGGAGAACCTCAAGGAACTGGTGAAGGCGCTGGAAGGTTTTGAAAACCTTCAGGGATTTCTGGAACATGTATCGCTGATCATGGACAATGCGTCTGAGGATGCCGGATCGAAAGTGTCGATCATGACCTTGCACGCCGCCAAAGGTCTGGAATTTCCGATGGTCTTTCTGCCGGGCTGGGAAGACGGGTTGTTTCCGTCGCAGCGTTCCATGGATGAGAGCGGGCAGAAGGGCCTCGAGGAGGAGCGTCGTCTGGCCTATGTCGGGATCACGCGGGCGGAGGAAGTGTGTACGATTTCCTTTGCCGCCAACCGCCGGGTTTTTGGGCAGTGGCAATCTTCGATGCCGTCACGTTTCATTGATGAATTGCCCGAGGAGCATGTTGATGTGCTGACTCCTCCGGGCCTGTATGGTGGCGGGTTTGGGGCAGCGTCACCGAGCATGGGCGTCCAGTCGAACCTGCATCAGGCGGCTGCGGATGCGAACGTGTACAACTCGCCCGGCTGGAAACGGCTGCAAGCCAGATCGGGCGAGCGGCCGATCAGCCAACCCAAGGAAAGCAAGAATACGGTGATCGACCTGACGGCCGTATCGAGCTTTACCGTGGGGGAACGAGTGTTTCACCAAAAGTTCGGCTACGGCGCGATTGTGGAGATAGAGGGCGACAAGCTGGAGATTGCGTTTGAAAAGGCAGGGACAAAGAAGGTCGTCGCGCGATTCGTGTCCGGCTGTGATGACATTCCGTTTTAGTTTGCGTTCACGCAGACAAACGCAATCGGTGGCAAGGATTTCTTTTCACAGAAAGGCGATCAACCACACTGTCGATCAGATTTGACCCGCGTGGCCGTTCGCGCAGGTGAACGAATGAAACGCGCCTTTGAGCACATTCTGGTCTGACTTAGTGCGGGAATGACCCGTCCGTGCGAAATCAAACCCTGCATAATTATGATCGCTGGCCGTCTTGTCCGTTTCCGGTAACATCCGGACCAAAGCGAGATTTCGCAAAACCATGCTATGCTCCCGCACCGATAAGGGAGTATTTTCATGTCCGAGTATTTCGATCTTGGCAATTACAGCCGCCCGGTCAGTCCCCACGCAGACGCGCAAACCTGGTTTGACCGGGGTCTTGTATGGCTTTTTGCGTACAATCACGAAGAGGCCATCGCCTGCTTTGAAAAAACGCTGGGCTTTGATCCGGGCTGTGCGCTGGCCCATTGGGGGATCGCATACGGGATCGGCCCGAACTACAATAAACCGTGGGAGGTCTTCATGCCCGAGGAGAAGGCCCCGGCCTTGGGGCGCGCGCACCAGGCACTTGCGGCCGGACAGGCTCTGACGGAGGCAACGCCTGCGGAACGCGCTTTGATCGACGCGCTGGCGCTGCGCTATCCGACAGACCCGGAGATCGAGGATTACCAGCCGTTCAATGACGGGTTCGCCCATGCGATGCGGCCGGTTTACGAGGCACATCCGGATGATTTGGATATCGCCTGCTTTTATGCCGAGGCATTGATGAACCGCACGCCCTGGCAATTGTGGGACTTTCACAATGGTGTGCCAAACCCCGAAGCTTCAACGGTCGAAGCGATGGCTGTTCTGGAACGCGCTTTTGACCACACACCGGGCGCCTGGGACCACCCGGGGCTTTTGCACATGTATATTCACCTTATGGAAATGTCGCCACATCCGGAACGGGCGTTGCGCCACGGCGACCGGCTTGTGGGCCTTGTGCCGGATGCCGGTCATCTGGTGCATATGGGAACGCATATTGATGTACTGTGCGGAGATTACCAAAACGTGCTGTCCCGCAATCTGGCCGCCTGTGAGGTGGATGAGAAATTCAAAACCTATGCGGGACCCGCGAATTTTTACGCGCTCTATCGCATCCACAACCTGCATTTTGCTTTTTTCGGCGCGATGTTTCTGGGCCAGAAAGCTGCCGCCGTCGATGCCGTACTGCGCCTGAGAGACGAGGTCCCGGACGAGGTTGTGCGGTCTTATCCCGACATTTTCGAAACCTTCGTGGCCGCCGCACCGCATGTCTACATCCGTTTTGGCATGTGGGAAGAGATACTTGAGTTGCCGCAACCGGAAGATACGGAGCTTTACGTCACCACAAACGCGCTGATTTTCTATGCCAAGGCGGTGGCCTATGCCAATCTTGCCCGCCATGACGAGGCACAGCAGGCCATGGCCGACTTTACCGAGGCTTATGCCCAGGTGCCCGATACCCGCTTGTTGTTCAACAACACGGCCCGCGACGTGCTCGCCATCGGCGAAGAGATGATGAAAGGCGAGCTGGCCTTCAAATCGGGTCAGCATACCGAGGGTCTGGCGCATCTGCGGGCGGCGGTCACATTGGATGATGGGCTGGAATACGAAGAGCCGTGGTCCTGGCCGCAACCATCGCGTCATGCGCTCGGGGCACTGTTGATGGAAGCAGGGGAATATGCCGAGGCCGAAGCCGTTTACCGTGCCGATCTGGGCCTTGACGGGAAACTGCCGCGCCCCAGCCAGCATCCGCGCAATGTCTGGGCCTTGCATGGTTTGCATGAATGCCTGCGCCGACGCGGCGAGACAGTTGAATTGGTACATGTGTCCGTGCTGCTGGATCAAGCGATTGCGCGTGCGGATATCCCCATTCGCGCCAGTTGTCTGTGTCGCGCACAAGCGGCGTGAACACGCAAACCAGGATGCGCCACGGGCCGTGCGGCGCGTCCCGTTTTTCAGGCCTTGCGGGTCGCCGCAGTCTGGTTGAAGGCCGCGCGGACCATCGCAAGGATCCATGCCGTCGGTTTGAACCGATGCGGCGCGATCTGGGCCATCGCGATCCGTTCTGCCGGGTCCGGCGCAGTCAAATGGTCGGGCTGGTGATACAGAAGCGTGATATCATAAAGGGGTAGCATGGCATCTCTCCGGTTGTGGATGTCCGATCATTGCAGGTCCCTGTGCCGCGCGCTTGACGGATATCCTTAGCTTTCCCTGAGAAACTCCTTAGCTTTGCCAAGTGCCTTGCCTGACGACGAAAATCGCGCTGTAGTGGCGGGATGGAATACCAATTCGCAGATTGCGTGCTGAACACAGCGCGTCACGATCTGACCCGCGCCGGGGTGCCGCAGAAGGTGGAGCCGCAGGTCTTTGATCTTTTGCTTCTGTTGGTGGGCAATCCGGGGCGTCTGGTGTCGCGTGACGAGAATGTGGACGTGGTCTGGGGTGGGCGCATTGTGTCGGAGTCGGCCATCAGTGCGCGCATTGCTGCTGCGCGCAAGGCGGTCGGGGATGATGGTAAGGCGCAGGCAGTTATCCGCACTGTTGCCCGGGGCGGTTTGATGTTGGTCGCGGAGGTGAACGAAACGGTTTCGCAGACGCGCGAAGCTGCGCCGGTCGCGGTGCCCGCGGTTCAGCGCATCAAGTACACCCGAGACAAGGATGGGCACACGCTGGCCTATTCCATACTGGGCACGGGGTGGGATGTGATGCGATTCCCACCGCCCTACACGAACGATCTGGAGCATGAATGGCGGTTCAAACACCACCGTGTTTTCATCGAAGCGTTGTCCAAACACTTTCGGTATTTGCGATATGATCAGGTTGGCTCCGGCCAGTCTGAGCGTCTGGAACGCGATATGAGTATTGCAAACCTCGCCGATGATGCACTGTGTGTGGCCGATACCACAGGCGCCTCCACTTTTGCCGGGTTCGCTCTGTCTGGTGGTGTTTTGGGCGCGGTCAGTTTTGCCGCGCGATACCCCGAACGGTTAAGCCGTTTGGTTATTGTCGGAGGCTATGTCGATGGTCGGGTGACACGTGGACAATCCGGGCCAAACGATTCCCTGAAGACAATGATCGCAGAAGGCTGGGGCAAGCCGGACAGTCCGTTTGCGACCGCGTTTCTCACCACTTACTTTCCGGAAGGACCGCTGGAAGATGTGCGTGAGTTGGCAAACATGATGCAGTCCGCCTGTACGCCAGACACAATGCTGAATTACCGGGACTTGAGCAACACCGCATCAATTGCGGATTTGTTACCGGATGTGCGCTGTCCGACCTTGGTCATTCATGGACGCCATGATGCGGTGCACCCGCTTTCGGAGGCGCAAAAGCTTGCGGCGGGCATTCCAGACGCGGAACTGGTGGTGTTGGAGACGGCCAATCACGTTCCATTGCCGGGGAACGATGTGTGGGATGTGTATTCCGATACGTTGATCGCTTTCCTGAAGGGATGAAACTCTTCGGCTGTGCCCGTCCGCATGGGTCAGACCTGTCACCGCCTCTTGGGCAGAAATGCGCGTTTACCGGATCGGAAACGAAAAACGACGACCCCAGGGAGGAGGGGCCGCCGCTCTTTTGACATCATCACCAGATCAGGGAGGAGGAGGATCCGATAATGATGTGTTCGGTGCACCCGGTCGGATGCGGTGTAAAAGGTGCGGCACCTCCAGGGAGGAGGAGGCGCCGCAGTAGTGACATCGTTACCGGATCAGGGAGGAGGAAGACCCGTTGGCGATGTGTTCGGTGCACCCATTCAGGTGCGGTGTAAAAGGTGCGGCGACGCCTGGGAGGAGGTAGGCGCCGCCGCCAATTTCAGATGTCCCAGGGAGGAGGAGAGGAACATCTGATCTCGTAAACTCTTTAGCTCGCGTCGACGCCGTAGGCGGCTTCCCAAGCGATGCTTGAAATCTCTGACGGGTGGATGCCCAAATCGGCGAGTTCCCGTCCGGACAAAGCGCGAAGCTCTGCCTTGGTCGTGTTGTAGATGCGGCGCATTGCGTGGCGCTCTGCGACGTTGTTCAAGAAGCGAGCGCCTGCGCCCAGCATACGCTCTACCAGATCATTCCGTCCGGCGATGTCATTGTAATAGGCCATTTTCCGTGGCTCCGTTTTGTCTGTGTTGGGAGTAAGATAGTCAAATGCTGCGAGTGCACAATACCCAACCGAGTCAATGCTGCTATGCAGCAATTGCATGGGGTGTTGGATGAAAAAACAAGCTTAATGCTGAATCGGTGAGCGCTAACGCCGGATGCCAGTGGTGCCCCTTGCTCTTCCGCGAGAATGTGCCAGTTAATGCGGCACCCGAGCGGAGAAAACAGTCATGCCCATCACCAACGACCAAATCCTTGCCACCTTGCGCCGGATCGCAATGCCGGATGGGGGAGACCTTGTGAGCCGCGATTTGATTCGTGCCGTGCAGGTGAACGATGGCGCCGTGCAATTCGTGATCGAAGCACCGACACCGGAGATTGCCGCGCGCATGGAACCGGTCCGCGCGGCCGCGCAGGAGGCTGTGCAGGCCCTTGAGGGGGTAGGCACCGTCCGTGTTGCATTGACGGCCCACGGCCCTGCGGCGAAGCCCGCCGCCCCGCCCAGCCTGAAGATCGGCGGCCACCCCAAACCGCAAGAAGGCCCGACCAAGCCGACGGGCGTGCAGCGCATTCTGGCAATCGGGTCGGGCAAGGGCGGTGTGGGAAAATCCACCGTTTCTTCCAACCTTGCCGTGGCTTTGGCCAAACAGGGCCGCAAGGTCGGCCTGCTGGATGCAGATATATACGGTCCGTCGCAACCGCGCATGATGGGGATCAACAAGCGCCCTGCCTCGCCCGACGGAAAGACGATCATCCCGCTGAAAGCCCATGGCGTCACACTGATGTCCATCGGCTTCATGATGGAAGAGGGCAAGGCGGTGGTCTGGCGCGGCCCTATGCTGATGGGCGCGCTGCAACAGATGCTTGGGCAGGTGGAATGGGGCGAGTTGGACGTGCTGATCGTCGATTTGCCGCCCGGAACGGGGGATGTGCAGTTGACCCTGTGCACCAAGTCGGACCTGACCGGGGCGATTGTCGTGTCCACTCCGCAGGACGTGGCGTTGATTGATGCGCGCAAGGCGCTGGACATGTTTGCGACCCTGAAAACGCCGGTGCTGGGCCTGATTGAGAACATGTCGATGTTTGTCTGCCCCGATTGCGGGGCGGAGCATCAGATCTTTGGTCAGGGCGGCGTCGCGGCCGAAGCGGAGAAGATGGGCGTGCCCTTGCTCGGTGCCTTGCCGATTGATCTGGAAACCCGTTTGGCGGGGGATGGCGGTACGCCGATTGCAGCCGGGGACGGACCGATGGCGCAGGCCTATGCGCGTATCGCCGAAGGGTTGATCAAGGGTGGCATGGCCTGAACGTGCGCGCTGCGCTCTTAGAGAGTGGGTCGCCGTTCGTAAGATATGACAGTCGCGACCCGGCCCATATTGGTAATGATTTCTTCGCAGATCAGAACGAGCGACGCATCTGCCAGGGCATAGGTGAATTCGAACCTGTTGCGCGTCGTATTGGATGTTTCTATCTTTCTTACGCTCGGCCTCACGCCTCCAACTTCTAAACGATAAACGGACGCTACCTGGGTTTCGCAATCATCAAACAAGAGCGATCTCGCTTCTTCATCATCCCAATTGATTTGGGACTGGTCACTGAAAGAACCGAGTAAGCTCTCGTAAGGATCAAATATATCGCCTAAGAAAGAGCCGCCTAACGCAATGTTTGCCGCAATAATCCAGGCAGCTGCACGATTTTTGCTGCGAAGTTTCGCCTTGAGATCGTCTAATTCTTTGTCAGACTGTTTTGTCTGAGTGGAAACCTGATCCAAGAGCCAAGCGTCCCGATCGCCCATGACCGAACGCAATCTGTCATCTAGCGCAGCAAGCCGTTCGCGCAATTCGGCACGAGATGGAGGCAGATCTGGGGAATTGTCCTCGTCCGTCATAAATATCGATCTCCGTCCGGATTAGGGGCTGATGTGGCCCGCCGTCTTATAGTCCACTTCGTTAAGTGCATTCCTTCATGTTTAATGCGACGACGGCAGTCGCCGTGCTGTGCACCCGCACAACACACACTGCCATCAAACGGCATTGCACGGCAGCATTACAATGGAAATCGAGGTGGGAATTTATGGTCCCGCCGCTTGATCCTCCCCGTGATTCGAATCAATTTCGACAGTCTAGACTGAAAAATACGATGTTCGGGTGAGAACAAAGCAAAAACATATCCTGTGGATAAGTTTGTGAATGAAATTTTCTGGGATATTATGGGACTATAAGGGAGGCCTTTTGATAGTACTACATATTGTGCCAATTTTTTGAATTAGACGTACATAAGCCAATTTTCATACAAATTTCCTTACTGAGTTGAGTTTCACTTATCCTGTGTGCAACACTCAACAGACGATATTCCCACAAAAAACTATTGTCGCCCATGTTTTCCCATGGCATCAATAGTGCATCGGATGAGAACGAGCCCGGGGCAGCAAACGACCCCACGCACAAACAACAAAACTCTAGCAGGTTTCATACAGGCACCTCGCTTTCATCAGACCAAGAGATCCGGCGCGCTAACGAGCAATACATCCCCCCAGATGGTGCGCGTAGCTGGACATCCCGAAATCGGGACGAAGTCGGCGGATTGATCAGTGGCAGCAGATCAATCCGCCGTTTTCATTTCTGGAGCAGGGGACAGGCAGAGCGCAAGCAGCGCACCAATAAATGCCCGGCAAGGGCAGGCAAAGGGACGGACCAAGCCGGATGGCACGCAGGTTCAGAGGCGAAAGCGACCACAAGGTGGACGCAAAGGGCAGGGTGTCTATCCCGGCCTCTTTTCGCCGTGTGATCGAGCTTTGCGACCCGGATTGGACCGACGGCCTGCCGCCCCGTTTGATCATTGTCTATGGCGGGGCGACCCGCAACTACCTCGAAGGTTTCACGGTTGAGGCCATGGAAGAGGTGGACGAGAAAATATCGAAGCATCCGCGCGGCTCGGCCAGGCGCAAGGCGATGGAGCGGCTTTACAGTGCGCAATCCATAGAGACCGTTGTGGATGAAACGGGCCGCATCGTTTTGCCTGCAAAGGTCCGTGACAAGATCGGCCTGAACGGCATGGCGCGGTTTGTATCCTCCGGTGACACATTCGAGATCTGGGAGCCTGACGCTTATGATGAAAGCATCGCGGCGCTTGATGATGACGGGTTTGACCCTGACAAAGACCCTTCCGTCTATCTGGACGGGGATCTGGATTAGATGTCGGCTGGGGGGCCACATATACCGGTACTGATCGATGCGATCCTGCGGGCCTGTGCGCCCATCGAAGGTGTCTGGCTGGATGGGACGTTTGGCGCCGGCGGCTACACCCGCGCCTTTCTGGAGGCAGGCGCCGCCCGCGTCATTGCGGTCGATCGGGATCCGCTGGCTTTCGAGTTGGCGGCGCCCTGGGCGGAAACCTATGGTGACCGTCTGGTGATGCAGCATGGCGTGTTTTCCAAGATGGATGAATACGCCGAAAATCTGGACGGTGTTGTGCTGGATCTGGGCGTCAGTTCCATGCAACTGGATCTGGCAGAGCGCGGTTTTTCCTTCATGCGGGACGGTCCCCTGGACATGCGCATGAGCCAGGACGGCCCGTCGGCGGCCGATCTGGTGAACACGGCGGAAGAGGAAAACCTGGCGGATATTCTTTATCATTACGGCGAAGAGCGCGCGAGCCGTCGCATTGCCCGCGCCATCATTGCCGCCCGTCCCGTGACCACGACCCTGCAACTGGCCGGGATCGTCGAGAAATGTCTGCCGCGCCCCAAACCGGGGCAATCCCATCCCGCAACGCGCAGCTTTCAGGCGCTGCGGATTGCGGTGAACAATGAATATGGCGAGCTTTACGAGGGGCTTATGGCGGCGGAACGCGCCTTGGCACCCGGCGGCAAGCTGGCTGTCGTGACCTTTCATTCCGTCGAAGACCGGATGGTGAAGCGCTTTTTGACCGCGCGGGCGGGTAAGGCGGCCAATGCCAACCGCTATGCCCCCGAAACGATCACAGCGCCTGCGCAATTCGAAGTGAAATCGCGCAAGGCCATCAGCGCCGACAAGGACGAACTGGCCGCGAACCCGCGCAGCCGCTCGGCCAAGTTGCGCGTGGCGGTCCGCACTGATGCTCCGGCCGGAGAGATCGACGCAAAATCCATTGGCATGCCGCACCTCAGAGGAGCCACTTGATGCGCACAGTATTATATATCCTCACAACGCTGGCTGTGATTGGCCTCGCGTTCTGGGCGTACCGTGAAAACTATGCCACGCAGGAAGTGCTTTCCAAGACCGACAAGCTGCACAGTGACATCCGCAACGCCCATGCCCGCCTGGCCGTGTTGCGCGCCGAATGGGCCTATCTGAACCGTCCCGACCGGTTGCGCGATCTGGCGGATATCAACTTTGACCGTCTGGGCCTGTTGCCCTTCCGCGCCGATCAGTTCGGACACCTCGACGAGGTGGCGTATCCCGCACCCAAGCTCTTGCCGATCACAAACGCAATCGAAGTCATCGGCACGCTGGCAGATGACGGGGAGGACTACCCATGATCCGCACGCCGCTCCGCCCCCTGGCCCGCATCCTGCCTGCGCGTGCCGCAGGCGAAAGCACCGATGCCATCGAGCGGGAGAACATACGCAACCGCCATGAGGAAATGCGCGATCGGATGCGCCAGCGTGCAGAGGGCCGCTTGCTGGTGTTGGGCGTGTTTTTTCTCTGTGCCTTTGTCGTGGTGGGCGTCCGAATGGGCATGCTCGCCACGTCTGAGCCGACCGAGCCGCGGGCCAGTGCGCAAGGGGCGGCGATCTCGGCCTCCCGTGCAGATATCGTCGATCGTCATGGCCGCTTGCTGGCGACCAATTTCGACACCCATGCCCTTTATGCCCAACCGCCGCAGATGATCGACCCTGTGGCCGCAGCCAACGGACTTGCCGAGATATTTCCCGATCTGAAGGCCGAAGACCTGATCGAGGATTTCACAGGCAAGCGCAAGTTTCTGTGGATCAAGAAGAAAATCAGCCCCGAACAGATGCAGGCGGTGCATGAGATTGGTGATCCGGGCTTGCTTTTTGGCCCACGCGACATGCGTCTTTATCCCAACGGATCGCTGGCGGCGCATGTGCTGGGCGGTGCGTCCTTCGGCAAGGAGGGTGTGAGTGCCGCCGAGGTGATTGGCGTCGCGGGCGTCGAAAAGTACTTTGACGATTATCTGCGCGATCCGGCCAATGGTCAAAAACCTTTGCAGCTTTCCCTGGACCTGACGGTGCAGGCCGCAGCGGAGCGTGTGTTGATGGGCGGCATGAAGATCATGAATGCGAAGGGGGCGACATCGGTCCTGATGGACGTGAAGACGGGTGAAATCGTTTCGGTCGTATCCTTGCCCCATTTCGACCCCAACAATCGCCCTCGTCCCGCGATCACGGGGGATCAATCGGACAGCCCCCTCTTTAATCGCTCGGTCCAGGGTGTTTACGAGCTTGGCTCGACCTTCAAGATCTTTGCCGCCGCACAGGCGGTGGAGCTTGGTCTGGTGTCGCCCTCGACCATCATTGACACCAAGGGACCGATGCGCGTCGGCGGCTTCCCGATTGGCGAGTTCCGGAACAAGAATTATGGCGAGCTGAGCGTCTCTGACATCATTGTAAAGTCGTCGAACCGGGGCACGGGCCGTTTGGCGTTGCAGATCGGGATAAAACGACAACAGGATTTTCTGCGCAGCCTCGGCTTCTTTGATCCCACGTCGTTCGAGATTGTGGAGGCCGCCACAGGCAAACCACTGCTGCCCAAGCGCTGGACTGATCTCAGCTCTGTCACCATCAGCTATGGGCACGGGCTGTCATCCTCGCCAATGCATCTGGCGGCGGGGTATGCCGCGATCGCCAACGGGGGGCGGGTGGTCAAACCGACCATCCTCAAGCAGGACGGTCCCCAGATGGGCGAACGCGTGATGCGAGAAAGCACGGCCAGCGCGGCGCGCGACATGTTGCGGGAGGTTGTGACCAGCGGCACGGCGTCCATGGGCGAGGTGCCCGGCTATGCCGTAGGTGGCAAGACCGGTACGGCTGACAAGCCGAGGCCGCGCGGCGGCTATTACGAAGATAAGGTGATTGCGACGTTTGCCACTCTGTTTCCATCGCATGATCCCAAATACGTTTTGATCGTGACGTTGGACGAACCGGTCGAGACCAGCGGCGACAAGCCACGCCGCACCGCCGGTTGGACAGCCGTGCCCGTCGCCGCCGAGATGATTGGCCGGATCGCGCCCTTGCTTGGGTTGCGGCCAACCGTTGAACCCAAACAACTGGCTGGTATAACGCTGACCAGCAGCAACTGAGCCAAAAAGGCCGACATATGGGTGATCAGGTAAAACCACTTTCAGCGCTGGGCCTGACCGCGCGCAATGGTCGGGGCCGCGTCGCGCCGAATCCCGTGATCTCGGGGATCGCCGTGGATAGTCGCGAGGTCAAGGATGGTTTCCTCTTTGCCGCGATGCCGGGCGTGCGCATGCACGGCGCCGAGTTCATTCAATATGCCGTCCGTATGGGGGCCGTTGCGGTCTTGACCGATGCCGAGGGGGCCGCATTGGCCTCTGAATATCTGGACGATATCGCAGTTGTCATCGCCGACGCCCCGCGCGAAGCGTTGTCGCGTGCCGCAGCCCTTTGGTTCGGCGGCCAGCCTGAAACAATGGTCGCCATTACCGGCACCAATGGCAAAACCTCCGTCTCGACCTTCGTCCGGCAAATATGGATCGAAATGGACCTTCCAGCCGTCAATCTGGGCACAACCGGTGTCGAAGGGGCATGGACCGCACCGCTGGCCCATACCACGCCAGAGCCGATTACATTGCACCGGATCCTAGCAGCAGCGAAAGCGGCGGGCATCACCCATGCGGCGATGGAGGCCTCGTCCCACGGCCTCGACCAGCGTCGTCTGGATGGTGTGGTGCTCAAGGCGGCCGGGTTCACGAACTTTACCCAGGACCATCTGGATTACCACCACACGTTCGAAGCCTATTTCGATGCCAAGGCGGGGTTGTTTGCGCGGGTTTTGCCAGAGGACGGCATCGCGGTGATCAACATGGATGATCCACGCGGCATCGATATGGCCGCGATTGCCAGTGCGCGGGGCCAGACGGTTCTGAGCGTGGGCCGCGATGGTGGGGATTTGCACCTGTCGGGGCAGCGTTTCGATGCAACCGGGCAGGACGTGCGGTATACCTATCTGGGCAAAAGCTACACGGCGCGTTTGCCGCTGATCGGCGGATTTCAGGCCGACAATGTGATGCTGGCGGCGGGCCTTGTGATCGCCTGCGGGGCGGAGCCGGAGCGGGTGTTCGAAACCCTGCCGCATCTGCGTACTGTACGCGGGCGTATGCAGCTGGCGGCGCGGCGCGCCAACGGGGCGGCGGTCTTTGTGGATTATGCACACACACCGGATGCCATCGCCACGGCCCTGGCCGCGATGCGCCCGCATGTAATGGGCAAACTGGTGGCCATCGTCGGCGCGGGCGGCGATCGGGACGCAGGCAAACGCCCGTTGATGGGGCAGGCTGCGGCCCAAAACGCGGATGTGATTTTTGTCACCGACGACAACCCGCGCAGCGAAGACCCGGCCACCATCCGGGCCGCCGTGATGGAAGGCGCGACCGGGTTTGCCGCAGACGTAAGTGTCGCGGAAGTGGGCGACCGGGCCGAGGCGATCCTGCGCGCCGTTGACGTACTTGAACCGGGCGACGCCTTGCTGATCGCGGGCAAGGGTCATGAAAGCGGGCAGATTGTGGGCGAGGATATCCTGCCCTTCGATGACGCGGAACAGGCCAGCGTAGCCGTCGCCGCCTTGGAAGGAAGACTGACATGACGCTCTGGACAGCCGCGGAGGCCGCCGAGGCAACGGGCGGACAAACCACAGGCGACTGGACCGCGACGGGCGTATCGATCGATACACGCACGCTTGAGCCCGGCGATTTGTTTGTTGCCCTTCAGGCGGCGCGTGACGGCCATGATTTTGTCGCACAGGCTTTGGCAGCCGGCGCGGCCGCCGCCCTTGTGACTCATGTGCCGGACGGGGTTTCAAACGACGCGCCCTTGCTGATCGTACCGGATGTTCTTGAAGCGCTGGAAGCCTTGGGCGTTGCAGCCCGCGCCCGGACGCAGGCCCGCGTCGTGGCCATCACCGGCAGCGTCGGCAAGACCTCGACCAAGGAAATGCTGCGCGCAATCCTTGGAGATCAGGGCCGCACCCATGCGTCGGTGGCCAGTTACAACAACCACTGGGGCGTGCCGCTGACCTTGGCACGGATGCCGAGCGACACCGAATATGCGGTGATCGAGATCGGGATGAACCATCCCGGCGAGATTGCCCCTCTGGCCAAAATGGCACGCCCGCATGTGGCAATGATCACTACCGTCGCCGCCGCCCACCTGGAGGCGTTCGAGAACATCGAAGGGATCGCGCTGGAAAAGGCGGCCATCCTTGAAGGATTGGAATATGGCGGCACAGCCATCCTGAACAATGATTGTTCGACGGCGGCCATTCTGCAAGCCAAGGCCCATGATCTGAAACGGCGCGATATTGGTTTTGGCGCGCACGGTTATGATTTTGTTCTGAAGTCTGTGGATTTACGACGCGATACGACGGTGGTGCAAGCCGAGGCGCACGACGCACCGCTTCTGTTCAAGATCGGCGCGGTCGGGAGGCATTTCGCCATGAACGGGCTTGGCGCGCTGGCCGCCGCCGAAGCGCTCGGCGCGGATCTGGCGCTTGCGGCACAATCTCTGGGGCGCTGGTCTCCCTACAAGGGGCGCGGTGCGCGCGAAGTGATTTACCTGGATCCAATCGAAACGCACATGACGCTTGAGTTGATCGACGACAGCTATAACGCCAACCCAACCTCGATGGAGGCCGCGATGGATGTTCTGGCTGCTGCTGAAGTCACCAATGATATCGGACGTGTCAGCAAGGGCCGCAGGATCGCTTTTGTCGGTGACATGAAGGAGTTGGGCGATCAAGGCGCTGACATGCATGCGGATCTGGCAAAGCTGGCCGCGATGCAGGCGATAGACAAGGTGCATTGCATCGGCCCGCTGATGCAGCACCTGCACGCGGCGTTGCCTGCGGAACAGCAGGGGCTCTGGACGCCTACCGCCACAGAGATGGCGCGCGATATCCGGCGCAGTCTGGACAGTGGGGACGTGGTCTTGGTCAAGGGCTCGCTGAGCATGAATCTGGCCCTTGTCGTTGACGCCATCCGCAAAATGGGCCATCCGGTGGATATGGGCGCGGACCCACAAGATTATGTTTAGGATCGGCTGAAATGCTCTATTGGTTGACGGCGCTTTCGGATGGCGGGGATTTTTTCAACCTCTTCCGCTACATCACATTCCGTGCCGGCGGAGCGTTCCTGACAGCGCTGGTGTTCGGATTTCTGTTTGGCAAGCCGCTGATCGCGGTCTTGCGGCGCAGACAGGGCAAAGGCCAGCCGATCCGCGATGACGGTCCCGAAGGACATTTTTCCAAAGCGGGCACGCCGACAATGGGCGGGTTGCTGATCGTAGGTGCGTTGACCACGTCCACACTGCTGTGGGCGCGTCTGGACAATCCGTTCGTGTGGATCGTGCTCGGAGTGACACTGGCCTTCGGATTGATCGGATTTGCCGACGATTATGCAAAAGTATCGAAACAAACGACTGCGGGCGTGCCGGGCAAGGTGCGCCTTTTGTTGGGGTTTGTGATCGCAGGACTTGCGGCCTATTTCGCCACCATCAGCCACCCCGAAACCTTGCAAAATCAACTAGCTTTACCGGTTTTCAAAGACGTTCTGGTGAATATGGGGTTTCTGTTCATCCCTTTCGCGATGATCGTCATCGTGGGATCTGCCAATGCGGTCAACCTGACCGACGGGCTGGACGGGCTGGCAATCATGCCGGTGATGATCGCGGGCGGCACGTTGGGTATCATCGCCTATGCGGTGGGTCGGGTGGACTTCACTGAATATCTGGACGTGCATTATGTGCCGGGCACCGGCGAATTGCTGATCTTTACCGCGGCCCTCTTTGGCGGTGGCCTGGGCTTTTTATGGTACAATGCGCCGCCTGCGGCAGTCTTCATGGGTGACACGGGCTCGCTGGCTCTGGGGGGCGCGTTGGGGGCCATCGCAGTGGCCACCAAGCACGAACTGGTTCTCGCGATCGTGGGGGGGCTCTTCGTCGTCGAGGCGCTCAGCGTGATCATCCAGGTGCTCTATTTCAAACGTACAGGCAAGCGCGTCTTCCTGATGGCGCCGATCCACCATCACTACGAGAAAAAGGGCTGGGCGGAGCCACAGATCGTGATCCGGTTCTGGATCATTTCCTTGATCCTGGCGATGATCGGTCTGGCCACACTCAAGGTGCGCTGATGGCGCGGACCCTCGCCACAGACGCAAACCGTGGCTCCGGTCGCACCATCGGAGCAGTTTCGATCTACTTTCTCCTAATCGACACTGCGTGCGACGTAACCAGACAGGTCCTCCGCGACCGACAGGAAAAGGCGTGGTGAAGGTGGTTTTTCTCTTGGCCCAAAATATCCCGGGGAGTGTGAGGGGCTGGCCCCTCACTCCGACGCGCGCAAAGGGCGATGCGATATGATCCCGGTGCGCGGCGTGAATGGTGCACGCGTTGCTGTTCTTGGTCTTGGACGATCCGGTCTGTCAGCCGCACGGGCGCTGGCGGAAGGCGGGGCGACGCCCATATGCTGGGATGACAATCCGGATGCCCGTATCAAGGCCGAAGCCGAAGGGTTCGACTGCGTTGACCTGAAACGGGCGGGGGCCTTTGACGACGTTTCGCGGCTGATCGTCAGTCCCGGCATTCCGCATCTCTACCCTGCGCCGAACGCTGTCATCTCGGCGGCGCTTGCGGCAGGGGTGCCGGTCGACAATGACATCGGGCTGTTCTTCCAGTCCTTCGCGACGCCGGAGTGGGACAACTTCGACAGCGCACCGCGGGTGATTGCCGTGACCGGCTCGAACGGGAAATCGACCACCTCTGCCCTGTTGCATCACATCATGCAGGTCGCTGGACGCCCGTCGCAATTGGCCGGCAATATCGGGCGCGGCGTGTTGGATATCGACCCACCGCATGACGGTGAAGTGATCGTTTTGGAACTGTCCAGCTACCAGACGGATCTGGCCCGCAATCTGACACCGGATGTGGCGGTTTTCACGAACCTGTCGCCGGATCATCTGGACCGGCACGGCGGCATGGGCGGATATTTTGCGGCCAAGCGTCGGCTTTTCGCCGAGGGCGGACCTGATCGCGCCGTGATCGGGGTTGACGAGGACGAGGGGCGTTTCCTCGCGGGTCAGTTGAGCGAAGGTCCCACGGATGACCGGGTCATCCGGGTTTCTGTGGAACAGAAACTGACCGGACCGGGATGGCAGGTTTTTGCCCGCAAGGGGTATCTGTCCGAATACCGTAAGGGTCGGCAGGTGGCGTCGATAGATCTGCGCGATATTGGCGGGTTGCCGGGCGCGCATAATCATCAAAACGCGTGTTCCGCTTACGCGGCGGCCCGCGCCGTTGGCATCGCCCCCAAGGTGATCGAGGCCGCGTTTCGGTCCTTTGCGGGCCTGCCCCACCGCAGCCAGTTGATCGCGGAAGCGGGTGGCGTGCGTTTCGTCAACGACAGCAAGGCCACGAATGTGGACAGCGCGGCCAAGGCTCTGGCGGCGTTTGACAACATCTTGTGGATCTGTGGTGGCCTTCAGAAAGACGGTGGTCTCGACGGTGTGAATGCCGCATCGGGCTCGGTCAAGAAAGCCTACGTGATCGGGCGCGAGGCTGCACATTTCGCGATGCAATTGACCGTGGATACCCACGTATGCAACACGATGGAGGCAGCCGTGGAAGCCGCCATGGCAGACGCAAAGTCCGGAGACGTCGTCCTTTTGGCGCCCGCCGCGGCCAGCTTCGATCAATATGACAGTTTTGAGCGGCGCGGCGAGGATTTCATCGCGCAGGTCAAGGCCAGGCTGTGATGCTCTGATCCAAAGGAGCGCCTTTCAGGCGCACTCTGTTTTGATTTGGTCAGGCCGCGGGCGGGCCAAGACGCCGATCAGCTTTGCAGGGCGCGGGCGGCGGCCATGGCGGACGACCACGCCCATTGGAAGTTGTATCCACCGAGCCAGCCGGTCACATCCACTGCTTCGCCGATGAAATAAAGACCGGGCACGTTTTTCGACATCATGGTTTTTGAGCTCAGACCGTCGGTTGCGACGCCGCCGCGTGTCACCTCTGCGGTGCGGTAGCCTTCGGTGCCGCCTGGGATCAGTTGCCAGGCCGTCAGGTCCTGGCAGATCGCGTCGATGCGACTGTCGGAGAGGTCTCCGAGCCGCCCCGACAGGTCGATCTGGTCGCTCAGGTGTTCCACAAGTCGACCGGGCAGATGTTTTGCAAGCTCGGTGGTGAGCGCTTTCTTGCCGTCTTCGGTGCGTTTTTGGCGCAGCACCGTGCCAAAATCCGTATCCGGTGCGAGGTGGACCGTGATCGGATGCCCAGCCGCCCAATAGCTGGAAGCTTGCAGGATCGCCGGGCCAGACAGCCCGCGATGGGTGAACAGCATCGCCTCGTCAAAGCTTGGGCCGTCGGCGGTGATCCGCGCGGGGCAGGCCACGCCGGAGATGTCGGCAAAGCGCCCGTCTGCAAAGGTAAACGGCACCAAGGCCGGGTCCGTTTCGGTGATCCGGTGACCGAATTGGCGGGCGATGTCGTAGGCAAAACCGGTCGCACCCATCTTGGGGATGGATTTGCCCCCTGTCGCGATGACGACGTTGTGCGCTGTGATCGGCTTGGTCTGGCCGTCTTTTGCCAGGGCGGCCGTGAAGCCGGTGCTGTTTTTTTCCAGATCGCTGATGCTGGCTTGCAAGCGCAGGTCGACCCCGGCATCTTGCATCAGGTTGCGCAGCATCGCGATGATCTCTTTGGCGGAGACGTCGCAAAAAAGCTGGCCCAAAGTCTTTTCGTGCCAGGCGATGTTGTGCTGGTTGATCAGGTCGATGAAATCCCATTGGGTATACCGGGCCAGCGCGGATTTGGCGAAATGGGGGTTTTCGCTGATGAAGGCCTGCGGTTCGCAATACAGGTTCGTAAAGTTGCAGCGTCCACCGCCCGAGATGCGAATTTTCTCGCCCGGAGCACGTGCATGATCCACAAGCAGCACCCGACCACCCGCATAGGCTGCACACATCATGCCGGCGGCTCCGGCGCCAATCACCAACGTATCAAAATCCATGACCTCCCCGTGCAGGATTGCACAGAAAGGGTCAAGCCTGTGCACTTGTGATGTGCAATGCGGCGGTTATCTCAAGAGTTCAGTCGTTCCAAAGGAGATCGCATCATGACAGCACTGGCCGCAGGCACCCATTTTCCCCAGATTGAAATTCCCCGTCTGGGCGAGGTCACTATCACTTTGGGCATCCCGCAAGAGGGGCGTGATTGGCAACTGGTCGTGATCTATCGTGGTCTGCATTGTCCGCTGTGCAAAAAATACCTTGCCCAGCTTGAAGAAATGCAGGGCCAGTTTCATGAGATCGGTGTCGATGTGGTCGTCGCTTCAGGTGATCCCGAGGCAAAAGCGCAAGTGATGACCGATGAGAAGGGCTTGAGCCTGCCGATGGGGTACGGCTTGAGCGTGGAGCAGATGAAAACGCTGGGACTTTATGTATCCGATCCGCGCAGCGCTCAGGAGACCGACCGCCCATTCGCAGAGCCTGGTCTGTTCGTGATCAATGGTGAAGGGCGCATCCAGATGGTCGACGTTTCCAACGCACCGTTCCTGCGTCCCGACCTGCCGGGGGTCCTCGGCGGCATCACTTTTATCCGCAACAACGATTATCCTATCCGAGGCACGCATAAAGCCGCCTAAATTCACGCGCGGGCAAGCCCAACAAAAGCTGGCCCGCGCGCGCCTTTTGAGCTATGCTACGCAGCATACCCCGGCCAAAACGGGGAACTGAGGCGGATTACAGGCAATAAGGCGGCAGATCATGACTGAAATGGTCTATGGTGCAGTTCCGATACGGGACGGCGAACCCATTCTTCCAAAATGGTGGCGGACAATCGACAAGTGGTCATTGTCCTGTGTTCTGATCCTCTTTGCGATCGGAATGCTGCTGGGCTTTGCGGCGTCCGTGCCGCTGGCGGAAAAGAACGGGTTTCCCCCGTTTCACTACGTGACACGGCAGGCGATATTTGGCGGCGGTGCGCTGATCGCAATGATCCTGACCTCGATGATGTCCCCGGTTCTGGTGCGGCGCCTCGCCGTCCTGGGGTTTCTGGTGGCGTTCGTGGCCCTGGTTTTCCTGCCCTTTTTCGGAACGGACTTCGGTAAGGGCGCAATGCGCTGGTATTCGCTGGGTTTTGCGTCCGTCCAGCCGTCCGAGTTTCTCAAGCCTGGCTTTGTCGTTGCGGCGGCCTGGATGATGGCGGCCAGTCAGGATATCAATGGCCCGCCCGGCAGGCTCTGGTCTTTCGCGCTTTGCATCTCGATCGTTCTGATGCTGGCCTTGCAACCTGATTTCGGGCAGGCTGCTCTGGTTCTGTTCGGATGGGGCGTGATGTATTTTGTGGCGGGTGCCCCTATCCTGCTGCTTGTCGGGATGGCGGGCCTCGTCATTTTCGGCGGCACCATCGCCTATTCCAATTCGGAGCACTTTGCCCGTCGCATCGACGGTTTTCTGAGCCCCGATGTCGATCCGCGTACGCAGCTGGGATATGCCACCAATGCGATCCAGGAGGGCGGTCTTTTCGGGGTCGGTGTGGGCGAAGGAGAAGTGAAATGGTCGCTGCCGGATGCCCATACGGATTTCATCATCGCAGTGGCGGCCGAGGAATACGGCCTTGTTCTCGTGCTTTGCATTATTGCGCTCTACACAGGCATTGTCGTGCGATCCCTGTTGCGGCTTGTACGTGAACGCGATCCGTTTATTCGGCTGGCCGGCACCGGGCTGGCCTGCATGTTCGGCGTTCAGGCGATGATCAACATGGGTGTGGCTGTGCGCCTTTTGCCGGCAAAAGGCATGACGCTGCCGTTTGTATCTTACGGTGGATCCTCCGTTATTGCGTCCGGCATCGCCATCGGCATGTTGTTGGCCTTTACCCGGACACGGCCGCAAGGCGAGATTTCGGATTTGCTGGGACGGGGGCACAGATGATCATCCGTGGCAGAGGCGGAGTAAACGCCGCCTTACGGGGAAGGCGATGACCCAACCGCTTCTCATGATTGCGGCCGGCGGCACGGGTGGTCACATGTTTCCGGCGCAGGCCCTGGCCGAGGCGATGCTGGCGCGCGGTTGGCGCGTCAAGCTGAGCACGGATGCACGCGGTGCGCGCTATACCGGCGGCTTTCCGCACAGCACCGAGATCGAGCAAATTTCGTCGGCCACGTTCGCCCGCGGTGGGGTCTTGGCCAAGGCTGCGGTGCCCTTCCGCATTGGGGCCGGCGTTTTGAGTGCTGCAATCCAGATGAAGCGGGACAAGCCGTCAGTTGTTGTCGGCTTTGGCGGGTATCCGACCATTCCGGCGATGGCGGCGGCCACTTTGCTGCGCTTGCCGCGCATGATCCATGAACAAAACGGGGTGCTGGGCCGGGTCAATCAGATCTTTGCGCCGCGTGTCGATGCGGTTGCCTGCGGCACATGGCCTACGGATGTGCCCGAGGACGTCGAAGCCATTCATGTTGGGAACCCGGTGCGCAAAGCCATTCTGGAACGTGCGGCGGCAGGATACATCGTGCCGGGCGATTACCCGATCGAATTGCTGGTCATCGGTGGCTCGCAAGGCGCACGCATCCTCTCGGACGTCATTCCCCCCGCGATTGCCAGCCTGCCGATGGAGCGGCTGCGCAGTCTGCGCGTTAGCCATCAAGCGCGCGGCGAAGACGAAGACCGCGTGCGCACCTTCTATGCCGAGCATGCCATCAACGCCGATGTGCAACCGTTTTTTCAGGATGTGCCCCGCCGCATGACCGAAGCGCAGTTGGTCATCTCGCGCTCGGGGGCGTCCTCCGTTGCGGATATTTCAGTGATTGGTCGGCCGTCGATCCTTATCCCATATGCGGCGGCGACGGGCGATCACCAAACCGCCAATGCACGTGGTCTGGCCGAAGCCGGGGCCGCCATCATGATCCCCGAAAGCCAGTTGACTGTGGACGTCATGGCCGAACAGATCGGATCGGTCCTCGACAATCCGGACGGGGCGTTGCAAATGGCGCTGGCCGCGCAAAGCGTCGGCAAACCAGAGGCCACCGAAACGCTCGCCGCCATGGTTGAAATCCTCGCTGAGAAAGGCAAAGCATGAACGCCGCGACCAAACTCCCAACAGATGTTGGCCCGATTCATTTTGTCGGCATCGGCGGCATCGGCATGTCCGGCATCGCCGAGGTGCTGTTGAACCATGGCTATACCGTGCAGGGCTCCGATCTGAAGGCGACGAAAATCACGGATCGGCTGGTCGATCTGGGAGCGACAGTGTTCGAAGGCCAAAAGGCCCGGAATGTCGAGAATGCCGCTGTGGTGGTGATCTCGTCTGCGATCAAGCCGGGCAATGCCGAGTTGGACGCCGCGCGGATCCTTGGCCTGCCCATCGTGCGGCGCGCCGAAATGCTGGCCGAGTTGATGCGCTTGAAATCGAACATCGCGATTGCGGGCACCCACGGCAAGACGACAACCACAACGATGGTTGCGGCCTTGCTGGATGAGGGCAAATTTGACCCGACCGTGGTGAATGGCGGCATCATCCACGCCTATGGCAGCAATGCGCGCAAGGGTGAAGGCGAGTGGATGGTTGTCGAGGCAGATGAAAGCGACGGTACGTTCAATCGGTTGCCCGCCACCATCGCCATCGTGACAAATATCGACCCCGAACATATGGAACACTGGGGTACCGAAGCGGCGCTGCACCAAGGGTTCCTTGATTTCGTGTCCAACATTCCGTTTTACGGCGTGGCCGTGTGTTGCACCGACGATCCAGACGTGCAGGCCCTGGTGGGCAAGATCACCGACCGGCGTGTCATCACCTACGGGTTCAACGCGCAGGCCGATGTGCGGGCGATCAACCTGAGCTACAAGGCAGGCGTGGCTCATTTCGATGTGGCGTTGCAGGCCGAAGACAAGGTGATCGAGAATTGCAGCCTGCCGATGCCCGGTGACCACAATGTGTCCAATGCGTTGTCCGCGATTGCGGTGGCACGTCATCTGGGCATGAAAGGGGATGAAATCCGTGCGGCTCTGGCGGCGTTCGGGGGCGTTAACCGCCGCTTTACCCGTGTGGGCGAAATTGACGGCGTGACGATCATCGATGATTACGGCCATCATCCGGTAGAAATCGCGGCGGTGCTGAAGGCCGCGCGGCAGGCGACGGACGGGCGCGTGATCGCAGTGCATCAACCGCACCGCTACACCCGGCTCAGCCATCACTTTGATGAATTCTGCGCCTGTTTCAATGACGCGGATGTGGTGGGCATTGCCGAGGTGTTTTCGGCCGGCGAGGCGCCGATAGAGGGCGCCAGCCGCGATGACCTTGTGGCCGGTTTGATCCGGCATGGTCATCGTCATGCCCGCGCTGTTATCGGCGAAGATGATCTGGAGCGTCTGGTGCGCGAGCAGGCGCGGCCCGGTGATATGGTCGTCTGCCTTGGGGCAGGAACGATCAGCACCTGGGCTAATGGCTTGCCCGGGCGGTTGCAGAAAGGGGCGGCGTAAGTGCGGTGATTAAAGTAGTCGTTTCAAGAGTTTTTTATTTCGGCAGGGCCTTGGTGTCGGATGTCCCGGCATTGGCCGCTGCACGGCGCGCTGCCGCTCAAGATATCAAAGCCCGCGTCACGGCGCGGGGACACAACCCTCGTTTTTTACCGGAGCTGTGCGGATGAGCTTGTCTTTGATCCTTGCCTGTATTTGGGGCCTCGTTGCGAACCTGCTGGCGATGCTGCCCAGTCGCGACAATCATTGGACCTATGCCTATGTCCTCATTGCCTTCGGCATTCCGATCGTCGGTTTTGTCACCTACCAGCACGGACCGGGGGCGGGGCTGTTCGTAATGGCGGCGGGCATGAGCGTGCTGCGCTGGCCGGTGATCTATGTCACCCGCTGGGTCAAGAACTGGGTCGCATCGCGCAAATGAACTGCGCCGTCGCTTTCCCATGATCTATGATCTGCCCGCCGTTCGCGGCACGCTGACCCCGCAAAAGGACCTGTCCGCTCTCACGTGGTTGCGCGTGGGCGGCCCGGCGGACTGGTTATTTCAGCCGGCCGATGCCGAAGATCTGAGCGCGTTTCTCGCGGCTCTTGGCCCGGATGTCCCTGTATTTCCCATGGGAGTAGGGTCGAATCTGATCGTGCGGGATGGCGGCTTGCGCGCGGTCGTCATCCGCCTGTCGCAGCGCGGCTTTGGCCAGATCGAGGTGAACGGGCTTGAGGTAACGGCAGGGGCCGCCGCATTGGACGGCCGGGTGGCGACGACCGCCGCGGCCGCCGGGGTGGACCTGACATTCCTGCGCACGATTCCCGGATCCATTGGCGGTGCCGTGCGCATGAATGCGGGCTGCTATGGCAGTTATACTGCGGATGTCTTTGTCTCCGCACAGGCGGTGCTGCGTGACGGCACCCTGGTCACTCTGAACGCCGATGATCTGCGTTTTGCCTATCGCCAGTCCAGTGTCCCGGACGGAGCCGTGATCACCTCGGTGACCTTGCGCGGCGTATCCGGCGATGCCGACGCGCTTGCGACGCGTATGCAGGAGCAACTGGCCAAGCGTGATGCGACGCAGCCGACGAAAGACCGCAGCGCGGGGTCAACCTTCCGAAATCCGGCAGGATTTTCGTCGACCGGGCGGGCCGATGACGTGCATGACCTCAAGGCGTGGAAAGTGATTGATGATGCGGGTTTACGCGGCGCGCGACGCGGTGGCGCCCAGATGAGCGAGAAGCATTCCAACTTTTTGATCAATACGGGCGGCGCCACAGCAGCCGACCTCGAAGGATTGGGCGAAGAGGTGCGAAAAAAGGTTTACGATTCAAGCGGTATCACGCTAGAGTGGGAAATTATGCGTGTAGGCGATCCGACATAAGATCTCACGCGCAGGGCAGATCGAAAAAAGCGATCAATAAACGGCGAATAATGATGAGGGTCCGCAAACGGGCCCCGGAACCAGAGGCACATGGCGGGTCAGTCGAGCAGGACGTCCCCGACAGTGGCGGTGTTAATGGGTGGCCCCTCGGCAGAGCGCGAGGTGTCTCTCTCGAGCGGGCAAGCCTGCGCAGCGGCGCTGAGGGACCAAGGATATAACGTGGTTGAGGTCGATGCTGGCCCCGACCTTGTTGCCGTTTTGCACTCCATAAAGCCTTGCGCTGTCCTGAACTGCCTGCATGGCCGTTGGGGCGAGGATGGTTGCGTGCAGGGGCTGCTGGAATGGATCGGCGTGCCGTATTCTCATTCCGGCGTGTTGTCCTCAGCTTTGGCGATGGACAAGCAGCGCACCAAGGATGTGTATCGCAGCGTCGGCCTGCCGGTGGTGGACAGCCTCATCGTGTCGGCGGATGCGGTGCGCGCGGCGCATGTGATGACGCCGCCCTATGTCGTAAAGCCCAACAACGAAGGATCGAGCGTCGGTGTCTACCTTGTGCACGAGGCCTCCAACGGCCCGCCGCAGCTTGCTGCGGATATGCCCGAATTCGTGATGGTCGAAGCCTTTGCCGCAGGGCGGGAGTTGACCACAACCGTGATGGGCGGCCGTCCCCTCGGCGTGACCGATATCCTCACCGATGGCTGGTATGATTATGACGCCAAATACAAACCGGGCGGATCGCGCCACGTGATCCCCGCCGATGTACCCACCGAGATTTTCGACCTGTGCCAGGATTATGCGGTGCGTGCCCACAATGCTTTGGGATGCAAAGGTGTGAGCCGAACGGATTTTCGCTGGGACGAAGGCAAAGGGGTCGCGGGGCTGATTTTGCTTGAAACCAACACCCAGCCCGGCATGACGCCGACGTCGCTGTCGCCCGAACAGGCGATCGCCGCGGGGATCTCCTTTGGCGAGCTTTGTGCCTGGATGGTGGAGGACGCGTCATGCCATCGCTGAAACGTGCCTCCCGCGCCGATCCGGCGCCGTCCCGTTGGTCATGGCGCTTGCAGCGTCTGATGCTGACGCCTGCTTTCCTGTTCTGCCTGCGTGTCGGTGTGCCGTTCATGGCCATGTTCGCGCTCGGCACTTGGTACCTGTCCAATCCGGACACACGCGCGGCGATCACGGAAACGGTGGCAGAGGCGCGTGCCGCAATCGAGCAGCGTCCGGAGTTCATGGTCAATCTGATGGCCATCGACGGCGGCGATGCCGAATTATCCGAAGCAATCCGCACCGCCGTGCCGTTGGATTTCCCGATGTCGTCCTTTGATCTGGACCCGGCAGAGATACGGGGCCGTCTGCTTGAATTGCCACCAATCAAGGAAGTCTCTGTGCGCATTCGTCCGGGTGGCGTGCTGCACGTGGATGTCACCCCGCGCGTGCCTGTCGCGATCTGGCGTACCGCCCGCGGCTTGACCCTGATCGATGACGAAGGCGCAGTCGTTGCCCCGATTGCACAACGAAGCCAGCACCCCAAACTGCCTGTGATCGCAGGCGAAGGTGCCGCGGAACATGTGGATGAAGCGTTGCAGCTTGTCGCGGCGGCGGCCCCTTTGGGCGACCGTCTGCGCGGTTTGGTGCGGATGGGCGACCGGCGCTGGGATGTGGTGCTTGACCGGAGTCAGCGCATCCTTCTGCCGACCGAAGGGGCGGTACGTGCGCTCGAACGGGTCATCGTTCTGGAGGCCACGCCGTCGCGCAAAGTGCTGAGCCGTGACATTGCGCGCATCGATATGCGCCTGCACGACCGGCCCACCGTTCGCATGAATGCCACAGCCACCGAAGAGTGGCGCCGGATCCGACAGTTGAATTCCGAGAAAGAGTTGCAGTGATGACCGACCTTTATTCAAATCAGCGCAGCATGCGCAACATGCGCAAGATCGCGATGCAGCGGGGCGTGGTCGCCATTCTCGATGTGGGCAGTTCCAAGATCGCCTGCCTTGTGCTGCGCTTTGATGGCAACGCGCAACTTGGCGACGACGGAGAGATCGGCTCGCTGGCGGGGCAGTCCGGCTTTCGCGTCATCGGGGCCGCAACGACGCGGTCGCGGGGCGTCACATTCGGCGAGATCAATGCCATACAGGAAACCGAACGCGCCATTCGCACCGTGTTGCAGGCGGCGCAGAAAATGGCCGGGATTCGCGTCGATCACGTGATTGCCTGTCTGGCCGGGGCGGAACCGCGCAGCTACGGGCTTGATGCGCGCATCGATGTCGAAGGACAAGCCGTCAGCGAAGCGGACGTGGCCCGTGTTTTGTCGCGCTGCGATGTGCCGGACTATGGCGAGGGCCGAGAGGTGCTGCATGCCCAACCGGTCAATTTCGCCCTGGACCACCGATCAGGCTTGTCTGACCCGCGCGGCCAACTGGGCTCGGAGCTTGCTGTTGATTTGCATATGCTGACCGTGGATGCAGCCGCCGTCCAGCATTTGGCGCATTGTATCAAACGCTGTGATCTGGAACTGGCGGGCATCGCATCCTCGGCTTATGTCGCTGGCATTTCTGCGCTGGTTGAGGATGAACAGGAGCTGGGGGCGGCTTGTATCGATCTGGGTGGCGGGTCCACGGGCGTATCGATCTTTATCAAAAAGCACATGATCTTTGCGGACTCCGTCCGGATGGGCGGCGATCACGTCACCAGCGATATCTCGATGGGATTGCAGGTGCCGATGGCCAACGCCGAACGGATCAAGACCTTTTACGGCGGTGTTCAGGCGACCGGTATGGACGACCGCGAAATGATCGAAATCGGCGGCGAGACGGGGGATTACGAACACGACCGCCGCACCGCCAGCCGCGCCGAACTGATCGGCATCATGCGCCCGCGCGTCGAGGAGATCCTCGAAGAGGTGCGCGCCCGACTGGATGCGGCGGGTTTCGACCACTTGCCCAGCCAGCAGATTGTTCTGACAGGCGGCGGCAGCCAAATTCCGGGCCTCGATGGGCTCGCATCAAAGATCCTTGGCCAGCAGGTACGACTTGGCCGACCGCTGCGCGTGCATGGATTGCCACAGGCCGCGACGGGGCCGAGCTTTGCCAGTGCCGTCGGCCTCGCTCTTTTTGCGGCCCATCCGCAAGACGAGTGGTGGGATTTCGACATTTCCCACGACCGGTATCCAAAGCGCAGCCTGCGCCGCGCGGTGAAATGGTTCCGGGATAACTGGTGATCGCAAAATGTGGGATCATCGTGGACATAGAGTGAACAAGAGCAAGAAATCGCCCATATTTTGCGTTAATTTTGTGTTTTTCGCGTGACGGATAAGCCACAAAGCGTTAGGTTTATGGGTATTAAGGCAAAAAAACACCCGCGAATGCGGCAAACAATACAGGCGGATATTACGATGACCTTGAACCTTTCACTGCCCGGGCAGGACGAGTTGAAACCCCGCATCACCGTCTTTGGTGTCGGCGGGGCGGGCGGCAACGCCGTCAACAACATGATCGAAAAAGAGCTGGATGGTGTCGATTTCGTCGTCGCCAACACCGACGCGCAGGCGCTGCAACAATCCGCCGCCGCCAATCGTGTGCAGCTGGGGATCAAAGTCACCGAAGGTCTTGGGGCAGGGGCGCGGGCAAGCGTTGGCGCCGCCGCAGCCGAGGAGTCAATCGAGCAGATCGTCGATCATCTGGCGGGCGCGCACATGTGCTTTATCACCGCCGGAATGGGCGGTGGTACGGGCACGGGTGCTGCACCGATCATCGCACAAGCTGCCCGCGAGTTGGGCGTGCTGACTGTCGGTGTCGTGACCAAACCTTTCCAGTTTGAGGGCGGCAAACGCATGAAGCAGGCCGAAGACGGTATCGAGGCGCTGCAAAAGATGGTCGACACGCTGATCATCATCCCCAACCAGAACCTGTTCCGTCTTGCCAATGAAAAGACCACGTTTACCGAAGCGTTTTCGATGGCGGATGATGTGCTTTACCAGGGTGTTAAGGGCGTAACGGACTTGATGGTCCGTCCCGGCCTGATCAACCTCGACTTTGCGGATGTCCGTGCTGTCATGGACGAAATGGGCAAGGCGATGATGGGGACGGGCGAGGCCGAGGGCGAAGATCGCGCCGTTCAGGCCGCCGAGAAGGCCATTGCCAACCCGCTGCTGGACGAAATTTCGCTACGCGGCGCCAAAGGTGTGCTGATCAACATCACCGGGTCGCATGACCTGACCCTGTTCGAATTGGACGAAGCGGCGAACCGTATCCGCGAAGAGGTCGATCCGGACGCGAACATCATCGTCGGATCGACCCTCGACACTGCGATGCAGGGCATGATGCGCGTCAGCGTTGTGGCCACGGGCATCGACGCCAGCGACGTGAACAGCGAATTGCCGGTTCCCCGGCGCAGCATGGCCGCACCGCTGAAGCCAACCGTGATGGCAGAAGAGGCTGATGACTATCCAGAACCGGCCCCCGCTTTGGTCGCCGCCGCCGCAGAAGAGCCCACGCTCTTCGAAGAGTTGGATGCACAAACCGTTGCCGCAGAAGACATGGCCGAGGATATCTTTGGCGAAGAAACGCAAGCCGAGGACGACGACGGTCTGCCACCCCCGGCCTATCAGCCGCAGGTTGCAGCCTTTGAGCCGACGCCAGAGCCTGAAACGCGCCGGGCCGAAGAGTTCGTCGCTCCGCGTGCGCCAGCACCCGGAACACCGTCCCCCGAAGCCCTGGCCCGTCTGCGCGCGGCCACGCAAAAGGCGACGGCATCACCGCAACGCCAGCACCACGCAGCCGAGCATGCCGTGACAGCAGCAGGTGAAAAGCCGCGCTTTGGAATCAACTCCCTGATCAACCGGATGACGGGTTCAGGTGAAGGCACGGGCGCGGAACGTCCTGCACGTCAGCAACCGCCGGTACAGCGCCAGGCCGCCGCTCCGGCGCCACAGCCCGTCGAAGCCGTGGACCCTGATCAGGAACGGATCGAGATCCCGGCATTTTTGCGTCGCCAGGCGAACTAGGCACAAATCATCTCGTCAAATCTGGGCCGCATCACTGCGGCCCTTTTTGCGTTTGATATCAAGGCCGGTTCATGTGGTGCGCGCATAACCGCCCATGGGATTCCGCGATGTTTCAGTCCGTTACAAAGATTGAGTTGAGTGTTGGCAGGGGCATCCATAGGTATCCTCAGGTCTAATCGGGGTGCGACTTGGCACGATGCAAACAACTGTGAAATCGCCAATTTCTTTCGCTGGGCGTGGATTGCACTCGGGCAAGAAGGCCCGCGTGACGATTCGTCCGGCGATGGCCGAGCACGGTATTTGGTTTGTCCGGACGGATATAGATGTGGGTGACACGATCGTGCCTGCCCGCTGGGATATGGTGCGTGAAACGTCCCTATGTACGACGCTCGCCAATGACGCGGGCGTGACAGTCAGTACGGTGGAGCACCTGATGGCCGCTCTGGTCGGCTGTGGCGTTCACAACTGCCTGATCGAGATCGATGGGCCCGAGGTCCCGATCATGGATGGCTCTGCGGTGGCGTTTGTGCGCGGATTGATGCAGCGCGGCTTGCGCATCCTGCCAGCCCCGGTGCGGGCTTTCGAGGTGCTCAAGCCTGTCAGCGTTGAACATGGTGGTGCGACAGCGACAATCCTGCCCTCTGACAGGATGCGTATTGAATTTCATATCGATTTCAAAGACGCTGCGATCGGACGCCAGCACAAATCCTTGAGTATGGACAACGGCAACTTTGCCCGCGAACTCTGTGACAGCCGCACGTTCTGTCGCAAGGGTGATATCGAAAAAATGCAGGCCAACGGTCGGGCGCTGGGCGGCAAAGCCGGCAGGAATGCCGTCATTTTTGATGGCGATCGCGTGTCCAGCCCGGGCGGTTTGCGTCATTCGGATGAACCGGTGCGTCACAAGATGCTTGATGCGCTGGGTGATCTGGCACTGGCCGGTGCGCCGCTGATCGGGCACTATATCGGGGTGCGGGCGGGCCATGCGCTGACCAATCAACTGCTGCGCGAACTGTTCACGACGCCGGATGCCGTGCGTATGGTGATATGCGACGCAGAAATGCTGGCGCGTCTGCCGGGCTATGGCCTTGTTTGGGACGAGATCCCCGCTGTTGCGTGACGCAGAGCGAATTCGTCATTTTCCCCCCCGGAACTATTGTGCTAGAGAAAGTCTAACAGCCCACGAAAAGGGCGGCGTACTGCATCTCTGGGGGTGGCAAGGCATGATCCGATGCAATTCCATGATACGTCTGACACTGGTCATGACGTTGGCGGCTGTCCTTGCCGCCTGTGGTGGCAACGGTCGCCCGACGGTCGGTGGTTTTTTCAATCAACAGGAAGTTCCGCTGGACAACTTTACGGCGGAACAGATCTTTGGCCGGGGTGAATTTGAGCTGGATAATAACAATCCCGGCGAAGCAGCATATTACTTCTCCGAAATCGAGCGGCTCTATCCTTATTCCGATTGGGCGCGCAGGGCCTTGATCATGCAGGCGTTTTCCTACCACCGCGACAAGGATTACCCCAACAGCCGGTCCGCAGCACAGCGTTTCATCGATTTCTATCCCGATGATGACGATGCGGCCTATGCGCAATACCTGCTCGCGCTCAGCTACTATGATCAGATCGACGAAGTCGGTCGTGATCAGGGCCTGACCTTTCAGGCATTGCAGGCTTTGCGTGAAGTGATCGAGCGCTATCCTGACAGCGAATATGCCAAATCCTCAATTCTGAAATTCGATCTCGCCTTTGATCACCTTGCGGGCAAGGAGATGGAGATCGGGCGGTATTATCTGAAGCGCGGGCGCTATACGGCGGCCATCAATCGCTTCCGTGTTGTCGTCGAAGACTTCCAGACCACGACCCACACGCCCGAGGCGTTGCACCGTTTGGTGGAAAGCTACCTGTCCTTGGGTTTGGCTGCCGAGGCCCAGACAGCGGCGGCGATTCTCGGATACAACTACCAGGCAAGCGAGTGGTATCAGGACAGCTTCAACTTGCTGGCCGGGAACGGGTTGGAGCCCGGACCGTTCAGCGATGGATGGCTGCGCCAGATCTATCGTCAGATGATCAAGGGCCGTTGGATTTAAGCAACGTTTTGGTACAGGCCATTTTGGTGGGCGGATATGCTGCGCGGTCTTGATATCTCGGACATGTTGATCATTGACCGGTTGGAACTTGCGTTTCAGCCGGGGTTGAACGTGTTGACCGGGGAAACCGGGGCCGGGAAATCCATTCTGCTCGACAGTCTGGGTTTTGTGCTGGGCTGGCGGGGCCGTGCGGACCTTGTGCGGCAGGGGGCGGCACAGGGCGAGGTCACGGCGTGGTTCGATCTGTCCGCCGATCATCCGGCGCGGGCCGTGCTGGAGGAAGCGGGTTTGCCGAGTGGTGATGAGTTGATCTTGCGCCGCGTGAATACGGCTGATGGTCGCAAGACCGCTTGGGTCAATGACCGTCGCTGTTCGGGGGAGGTGCTGCGGGCGCTGTCCGATACGTTGGTCGAATTGCACGGCCAGCATGATGATCGCGGCCTGCTCAATCCGCGCGGACACCGTGACATCCTTGATGAATTTGCCGACCTGGCGGCGGCGCGCTCCAAGACGCGTAATGCGTGGCGGGCGGCAGGCGCGGCGCGCAAGGCACTTGCGGCCGCCGAGGCCGCGATGCAGGCGATCCGGGCGGAAGAAGAGTATCTGCGCCATGCCGTCGCCGAGTTGGACGCGCTGGACCCGCAACCGGGCGAGGACGCCGCACTCGATACCCAGCGTCGGTTGATGAAGGCTGCGAAAGAAATCCTAGACAATGTGAAGCGGGCCAAGCAGATGCTAGGGAATGACGGCGCCGAAGGGGCGATCAACGATGCTATCAAGTGGCTGGAGGATGTAGCGGGCAAGGCCGACGGGCAACTGGATGCCCCAATATCTGCATTGTCGCGCGCGATGATTGAACTGGACGAGGCGAATGAGAGTGTTGAAAGTGCGCTGCGCAATCTTGCTTTTAATCCAAACGAGTTGGAGGCTGTTTCAGAGCGTTTCTTTGACATTCGTGACTTAGCCAAGAAGCATAAGAAAACTCCAGATGACCTGCCCGCTTTCGCCGATGATCTGCGCGCCAAACTGGCGGCCCTTGATGCGGGCGATGCGGATCTGGCAGTTCTGACCAAGGAAAAACTGGCCGCCGAAGCTACCTATGACGCGGCGGCTGCGACGCTGTCGGAGCGCCGCAAGGCCGCAGCTAAACGGCTTGATAAGGCGGTCATGGCGGAGCTTGCGCCGCTCAAGATGGAGCGGGCGGTTTTCAGGACCGAAATCGTGCCGGATACGCCGGGCCCTGATGGTATGGATGCGGTGGCGTTTACCGTGGCCACCAATCCCGGCGCGCCATCTGGCCCGTTGAACAAGATTGCGTCTGGCGGTGAATTGAGCCGCTTTCTGCTGGCGCTCAAGGTCTGTCTGACCAAGGGGCAGTCGGGGCTGACCATGATTTTCGACGAGATCGACAGAGGCGTTGGCGGCGCGACGGCGGACGCGGTTGGACGGCGGTTGGCGTCGATCGCGGCAGGCGGTCAGGTTCTGGTCGTCACGCACTCTCCGCAAGTGGCTGCCCTGGGCGCGTATCACTGGCGCGTGGAAAAGCGGGTCGCCAAGGGCATGACCACATCCACGGTCGTTCCTTTGGGTGCTCCAGATCGAGTGGACGAAATCGCGCGCATGTTGGCAGGCGATACGATCACGGATCAGGCACGCGCCGCTGCACGCGCTCTTTTGAACGTCTGAATTGTCGCATCCGCACCGAACTTCGGTTGCGTGGGCTTTCCAGACCGGAGCGCATGGCCTAAGACAAAGGGAGCAAAAGCTTTTTTGACCCCAATCATCACATGCCCGAACCTCGGCGCCGCTTCATGTCCCAACAGCTCGATCAGGCGGTTACCGCCTGCAAAGACGGCTGGAAAGTCCTGCGCCATCAGGGTCCGGGTCAAATTCAATTCTGGTTCATCGCACTTGCAGTCGGCATTGCGGCCGGCTTTGCCGCCTTGCTCTTTCGCAAGGGAATCGAAGCGTTGCAGGCGTGGCTCTATGGTACGGATGATGTGCATTATCTGCACAGTTTTGCCTCGTCTCTGCCGTGGTACTTGATTCTGATCATTCCCATCGTGGGCGGCTTGCTGACCGGCATCATCCTGCACCTGTTTACCAAAGATGCGATTGTGCGCAGTGTTGCGGACGTCATCGAAGGCGCGGCCTTGCGTGACGGACAGGTCGGAACGCGGGCCGGGATGGCATCGGCTCTGGCCAGCATGATCACCCTGTCTTCTGGCGGATCGACCGGACGGGAAGGGCCGGTGGTGCACATCGCCGCCGTGATCTCAACGAAAGTGTCGCGTTGGATCAAGGCGGACGGGATCACCGGGCGTGATTTGTTGGGCTGCGCCGTCGCGGCCGCTGTTTCGGCCAGTTTCAACGCCCCCATCGCAGGCGCACTTTTTGCGCTGGAGGTGGTGCTGCGTCATTTTGCGGTACATGCATTTGCGCCGATTGTGATTGCCAGCGTGGCGGGCACAGTGATCAACCGGCTGGAATTTGGCGATGTGGCCCAGTTTGATCTGCCAGAGACAAACGTGCTGACTTTTTATCAGGAATTGCCCGCGTTTCTCATTCTCGGGCTGATCTCGGGCCTTGTTGCCGTGGTTCTGATGCGCGCGATTTTCTGGACCGATGACCTGGGAACGGCTGTGCAAAATCGGACGGGCATGCCGCGCTGGTTACGTCCGGCTGTGTCGGGGGCCATGCTCGGGGCCATTGCGATCTTCTATCCCCATATTATCGGTGTCGGATATGAGACGACCACGCTCGCGCTGACGGGACAACTCGCCCTGAACGATGTTTTGGTCTTTGCCGTTCTGAAAACCGCGGCCGTCGCGATTACGATGGCCGGGCGCATGGGGGGCGGTGTGTTTTCGCCGTCCTTGATGCTCGGCGCTCTGACCGGGCTGGCCTTTGGATTGATCGCGACGGGGTGGTTCCCGGATGTGTCAGGCTCCGTCACGCTCTACGCGCTGGCTGGCATGGGGGCTGTGGCTGCGGCTGTTCTCGGCGCACCGATCTCGACCACGCTGATCGTGTTCGAGTTGACGGGCGACTGGCAGACGGGGCTGGCAGTGATGGTGGCGGTGTCGATGTCGACGGCCTTGGCGTCTCGGTTGGTGCACCGCAGTTTCTTTCTGACCCAACTGGAACGGCGCGGTGTGCATCTTGCGGCCGGACCCCAAGCCTACCTTCCCGCAATGTTTCCGATCAGCACGGTGATGCGCAGCCTGGATCATCCGCGCTCGGCTGACGAAGACCGGTGTTGGGACATGATTGGTGAGGCGATTTATGTGGACGCCAGTGGAACACTGGAAGTCGCCTTGCCGGTTTTTGACCGCGCCATGGTGCCGTTCATACCCGTTGTGACGTTGACCGGGGAAGGGAACGCACCAGAGCTTCAGGGTGCGCTTTTCCACGTGGACGCGTTGAAGGCCTATAATCGGGCTTTGGCGGCCACGGCGGCGGAAGAGCATAGTTGAGATCGTTGGGTGCTCTGTTTTGCGCGATGCGCAAAAGGCGCCCACCCACCGACCCAAATGCGATCAGATTTTCTCGACCGTGATCGTGTCGCCAACATAAAATGCCAGGTAATCCTTGATCCGGGCGACACCCTCTTTGGGGGCTTCATAACTCCAGACGGCATTTTCCAGTGTTTGCGACTTTGTCACGACGGAGAAATAGGTCGCATCGCCCTTATGGGGGCAATGGCTTGTCTTGTCCGTTCGATCAAGGAATGCCATCGCAATGTCGCCCCGTGGAAAATAGATGACAAAAGGGTAGTCGCCCTCGGACAACTCCAGTGCATTGTCGCTTTCGCCCAGCACAGCGCCGCCTGCGCGCACCGTCCAGGTTCCGGGTGCTTTGCGGATCGTGATGTGATCAGCCATGGCTGTGCCTCCATTCATGTCGAGAAAACCAGTGTTTGAAACCTGCATGTAGCAGAGGTGTCACCACACTGCCAGTGTCAGAGCGGTGCCGTCGCCTGTTTCAGCCAATCCCGCGTCGTTTCCGAAACTCTTGGTCCGATCTTGTCATAGGTCTCGCAATGATATGCGTCGATCCATGCCCGGCTCTCTGCATCCAGCATTTGGACATTGACAAGCCGACGGTCGATCGGCGCGAAGGTCAGCGTGCGCCAACTCAACATCTCGCGATGCGCGTCCCCGCCGGGTGGGACTTCGGCGGTTTCAGCCACGATCAGGTTTTCAATGCGGATGCCAAAAGCGCCTTCACGGTAATATCCGGGTTCGTTGGACAGGATCATGCCGGGTTCGATGGGGACATGGTTGATCCGGCTGAGCCGCTGGGGGCCTTCGTGCACGGACAGATATGCGCCCACGCCATGACCCAGCCCATGATCAAAGTCCTGATGGGCGTACCAAAGAGGTGCGCGGCCAATCGCTTCGATATCCCGCCCGGCCAGCCCTTTGGGCCACCGCAGCCGCGACATCGCAATCATACCCATCAGAACGCGCGTATAGGCGGCGCGCGCCGTGTCGGGTGGCGTTCCAATTGCAATCGTGCGGGTGATGTCCGTCGTACCATCGAGATATTGCCCGCCGCTGTCGAGGACGATCAGATGCCCATCTTCCAGGACGCTGTCGGTCTCTTCGGTCACACGGTAATGCATGATGGCCCCGTTGGGTCCGGTGCCCGCGATGGTTTCAAAGCTGATATCCTGCAAGGCATTGTCCCGGCGGCGCATCGATTCGAGCCGAGTGACGACTTGGGTTTCACGCAGAGTACCGGGGGCTTGCGCATCCAGCCAAGCCAGCAATTCGACGACCGCCGCGCCGTCCCGCAGATGGGCTTCGGCACTGCCCGCAATTTCGGACGGGTTCTTGCAGGCTTTGGGCAGGGCGCAGGGATCAGCCCCCCATTTCACGCGGCCGCCAATGCAATCTGCGACACGGACAGGGACTGTGGATTTATCGAGACAGACCGGACCGTCCAAGCCGTCCAGATACTGCAAGAAAGCGGCGGGATCATGGCAGGTCACCTCTGGTCCAAAATGATCACGCACCTCGGTCAGCTTTTCCTCGGCCATGAACAGGTTAACCTTGCCGTCATGATGCAAGACACCAAACCCCTGTGCGATCGGATTGCGCGGAATGTCGGCGCCGCGGATGTTGAGCAGCCAGCACAAGCTGTCTGGCAGGGTGATAACGGCGCATGTGGCCCCATCCTTGTGCAAGGCATTGCCAAGACGGGCGCGCTTTTCTGCATGGCTTTCGCCTGCAAATTCAAGCGGATGGACCTTGACCGGTGCTGCTGCGGGCGCAGGTTGGTCCGGCCAGCAGCGATCGACGAGATTGTCGACCTGAACCAGCGAAACACCGGACCCTTCCAACGCTTCGCGGCTTTGTTCGATCTGACCGGACGTGTGGAGCCAAGGATCAAATCCCACACGACCGCCCGTCGGCAGTTGTTCCTTGAGCCAATCCGCAAGGGATACCTCTGGCCATGGTACGGGCGTAAAAGCATCCGCAACTTGTGCTTTGACTTGCGTGCGATAACGGCCGTCGATGAACACACCGGCCACGTCGCGCAAGGCCGCACAAAACCCTGCCGACCCGGTAAAGCCTGTCAACCAGGCCAATCTCTCATCGTGGGTAGAGACATATTCACCCTGATGCGCATCGGCGCGTGGAACCAAATAACCGTCGAGCCCCTCGGTCTCAAGCTGCGCGCGCAACGCTGCCAATCGGGGCGGACCCTGCTCGGGGCGCGCGGTGACCTCAAAGCTCTGAAACATGTCCGGTCCCTTTTCTCTGTTCTTGAAATATCCCCCCGGGAGGGGGGTCGGGCTCAACTCACGCGCCGCATGCCCATCACGCGCGCCCTTGCCCGTGGATCGCTGTCGAAGAGTGCGGCCAACTGTTCGGTCATCGCGCCGGCCAACTGTTCGACATCCGTTATGGTCACTGCGCGGTCGTAGTATCGGGTCACATCATGGCCGATCCCGATCGCGAGCAACTCGACCTGTCTTTTGCGTTCAACCATTGCAATGACGTCGCGCAAATGCTTTTCCAGATAGTTCGCCGGGTTGACGGACAGGGTGCTGTCATCCACAGGCGCACCATCAGAGATCACCATCAGGATCTTGCGCGCCTCGGGGCGGCCTGCCATTCGGCGATGGGCCCATTCCAGCGCTTCTCCGTCAATGTTTTCCTTCAGCAGCCCTTCTTTCATCATCAGCCCCAGATTGGGTCGAGCCCTTCGCCAAGGCGCGTCGGCGGATTTATAGATGATATGGCGCAGATCGTTGAGACGCCCGGGCTGGGCCGGACGGCCATCATTCAGCCACGCCTCGCGGGCCAGTCCGCCCTTCCACGCGCGGGTCGTGAAACCGAGGATTTCGACCTTTACGTTGCACCGCTCGAGCGTGCGGGCCAACACATCCGCGCATATGGCGGCAATCGAAATAGGACGCCCGCGCATGGAGCCGGAATTGTCCAGTAAAAGCGTAACGCAAGTGTCGCGAAATTCGGTGTCTTTCTCAACTTTGAACGAAAGCGGCGTCGTCGGATTGGCCACGATCCGGGCAAGGCGACCTGCGTCCAGTGTACCTTCTTCCAGATCGAACTCCCATGATCGGTTCTGCTGCGCCTGCAAACGGCGTTGCAGCTTGTTGGCGAGGCGGCTGACAGCGCCCTTCAGCGGCTCAAGCTGCTGATCGAGATAGGCACGCAAACGCTCCAACTCGACCGGTTCGGCCAGATCTTCGGCGCGGATCTCTTCGTCATGGGTGTCGAGGTAGACGCGGTAATCCGGATCGGCCTCAGACACGGGTTGCGGGGGCGGGGGCTCCAGCGGGGCCTCGCCTTCCGGCATTTCGGCCTCTTCGCCCAGTTCCTGATCGGCCATGTCGTCCATCGACACCTGTGCCTGCGACGCGTCCTGCTGCTCATCTTGCGACTGCTCGGGCGTGCCCTCTTCGTTCTCCTGATCCTGATCGTCCTGACCGGTGCTGTCAGGGTCTTGCTCTTCTTCCTGACCCTCTTCGGCCTGATCTTCCTGATCTTCGTCGATCTGGTCCGGGTCATCGCCCAGTTGATCGCCGTATCCCAGATCGCTGATCATCTGCCGGGCAAAGCGGGCAAAGGCAGATTGATCTTCAAGGATATCACCCAGGTCTTCGAGGGTGCCGCCCGCCTGATCCTCGATAAAGCCGCGCCAGAGGTCCATGGCGTTTTCGGCACCGCCGGGCAGGTCACGCCCAGTTGCCAGATGCCGGATCAGATAACCCGCCGCGACCGCCAGAGGTACATCGCTGGCCTGCTTGCACTGGTCATAGCCCTTGCGCATGGCGTCGTTCTTGATCTTGGCGTCGATATTGCCTGCGGTGCCGGGCATGTCGCGCGCGCCCATTGCCTCGCAACGGGCCGTTTCCATCGCTTCGTAAAGGTCGCGCGCCATTTCCCCTTGTGGCGAATAACGCGCATGGGTCTGACCGTTGTGATAGCGGCGGTGCAGCGCCAGCGCGTCGGCCGTTCCGCGTGCCAGCATCACCTCGTCGCGTGTCATGCGGCGGCTGACTTGCGGCAGGCGCATTGCATCGCCAGAGACGCCTGAAGGATCGACCGAGTACGAAACGTTCAACTCAGGATCATTGGCCATGACCTTGGTGGCCTCGGCAAGGGCTTTCTTGAACGGGTCTGCGGGGTTGTCGGAGTTCGTTGACATGTTCAGCTCCAAACAGAAGTAAGGGACTGGCCGATGAACAGAGTTCCGGCCAGCGCCGCTGTTTTGCCGCGCGCCCGGATCACCCCAGGCTCACGCTGGCCGCGCTTTCCGGCAATTCCTCATCGAACAAACGCTGATAGAACTCGGCGACCGTCTGCCGCTCCAGTTCGTCGCATTTGTTGAGAAAGCTCAAGCGGAAAGCATAGCCAACATTGCGGAAAATCTCTGCGTTCTGCGCCCAGGCGATGACAGTTCGCGGAGACATCACCGTCGACAGATCGCCGTTCATGAACGCCGTGCGCGTCAGATCGGCGACTGTGACCATCTGTTTGACCTTCTTGCGCCCTTCGGCAGTGTTGTAATGCGGGTTCTTGGACAGAACGATGGCCGTCTCCGCGTCGATGCTGAGATAGTTCAGCGTCGCCACCAATGACCAGCGGTCCATCTGGCCCTGGTTGATTTGCTGGGTGCCGTGATAAAGGCCAGTTGTATCACCCAGGCCAACCGTGTTGGCCGTCGCGAAGATGCGGAAATAGGGGTGGGGTTCGATTACTTTGTTCTGGTCGAGCAGGGTCAGCTTGCCGTCGACTTCCAGCACACGCTGGATCACGAACATCACGTCCGCGCGGCCTGCATCGTATTCGTCGAATACGATGGCTGTCGGCGTACGTAACGCCCAGGGCAGGATGCCTTCCTGGAAATCGGTGATCTGCTTGCCGTCTTTCAGCTTGATTGCGTCCTTGCCGATCAGGTCGATCCGGCTGATGTGGCTGTCGAGGTTCACACGCACGGTGGGCCAGTTCAGGCGGCTTGCGACCTGTTCGATATGGGTCGATTTGCCCGTGCCGTGATAGCCTTGAATCATGACGCGCCGATTGTGCGAAAATCCTGCAAGGATGGCGAGGGTCGTGTCGGGGTCGAATTTGTAGGTGCTGTCAAACTCGGGCACGCGATCGGTGCGATCAGCAAACCCCTTGACGATCATGTCGGTGTCGATGCCAAAGACCTCGCGGACAGAGATTTCCTCGCTTGGTTTTGCGTTGATATCCATTCCGCCGTCCGCCATGTCGCATCTTCCTTCAAAAAAGTTAAAGCGCCCCGCTCAGGCGCGACGCACGTGGTGCAACATATATTTCCAAAGGGCAAGGGGAAGTGCGTGCTGCTGCGCGCCTCTCATTGGTGATTTGGCTCGCAACGTTTACTTGTCGCGGAAGTTCCGGCTGCTTTTGATTTGATCCCAGGCCCAGACCACTTCCTGCAATTGTTCTTCCTGGCTTCGGTCTCCACCGTTCATGTCCGGGTGCAAAACCTTGATCAGCGCCTTGTAGGCTTTGCGCACGTCGGCCTTTGTCTCGGCCTTCGATGCGTCCAGAATTTCGATCGCGCGTTTTTCGGTGGGGGGCAGTTTGCGCCCGCCGCCGGGTTTGTTGCGCCCCGGGTTTTGCGTGCTGTTCTTGCCCAGAACTTGATGAGGGTCTTCAATACCCAGCCGCGCCCATGCGCGGGCTTCTGGATCACCCAAGGGCTTGGTCGTGCGTTCCCAGACCTTGTCTTTAGATTGCTGCGCGTTGATTTCGGCCTCGGTGGTGCCGTCAAAGAAATTCCACTTGAGGTTATACTCCCGCACATGCTGCTGGCAGAACCAGAAATAGTCGTCCAGAACATCCGGTGCTTTAGGCGCTCGGAACTTGCCCGCTTCTTCACAACCATCGTGATCGCACACGCGAACCGAGGTCTCTGACGCACCGGACATGCCGCGGCGTCCGCGCGGATTTTTCTTTTTCGCCGACGAGACGGACATGTCAAAACCGAAGGGATCTGATTTGGGCATTGCAACGGTCCTTTCCGACTCAGGCGCTCAAGTTTAGTCTTTGGGGATCAGGATTGAAGGGGGTTCGATAAAAAAATGTCAGTCAGACAGGAAATTGAAGACAAACTGCGCGCAGCGTTCGACTTGCGCGAGATCGTCGTCGTGGATGACAGCGCCAGCCATGCTGGCCATGCAGGCGCACCAGAAGCGGGCGAAAGTCACTTTAATGTTCGGTTGCGAAGTACTGATTTCAAAGGAAAAAGCAGGGTTTCTCGGCATCGGTTGGTGCATGGTGCCCTTGGTCCGGACCTGATCGGGCGCATCCATGCGCTGGCTCTTGATTTAGACGTTTAAGATACGTTTTCAATATTTTGATTTTATACTTGTGCGCCTGAATTGACCTGACGATTTTTGTGCCTGCGATTCAGTTCGTCGCATGGCCGAAGGCGCGGCGG